>CBFGYT010000158.1:0-4256 GCA_965653065.1 uncultured bacterium
TAATTTGCCGGTAGAGCTGCTCAGTAAAATAATTTTTTAGTGTCATGTCTTTGAAATAGAGGAATGATTCAAGTTAGTTAAATGGAGAAAAATTTACAATGACTGATAATTATTTATTATCTACAGGAAATCCCGACTATGAACGCTTAAGTATTTTGAATAAGCACTATAACCCGCCGGCATTATCATTTTTACAAAATATAGGATTAAAGCCAGGCATGACGGTATTAGAAGTAGGTTGCGGTACTGGGCATATGGCGTGTGTTTTAGCTAAGTATGTAGGGTCTGCTGGAAAAGTTATTGCCATTGATAACAGTGCAGAGCAAATAGAGATGGCACGATACACCGCCAAAGAATTAAATGTCAACAATATAGAATTCTATGTTTGTGATGTGTTTAACTTGGAAGAATTAAATAAGTGTTATGATGCCACTTATGGCCGTTGGGTTATTGAATTTCATCCACAACCAGAGCTGGCATTAGAAAAAATGTATCAGTATTTGAATAAAGGTGGTTTACTTGCTTATGAGTCACTCAGTATAGAGCAAACAGCTCCTTTTTCTTATCCTTACCACCAAGGCGTTGCTGAATATCATAAAGTCGCTCCCTTAATTTTCAAAAAATATGGTTATAATCTTCACTTTAGCGAAGATGTTTTTACTATTTTTCAAAAACTAGGATGCCAAGATATCAAAATGCATGCTTCTCAAGCGGTGTTTACATCATCGCAAGATAAAAGAGTCTACAGTCTAGGATTGGAGTCAATAAAGCAAGCATTATTCAAGAGTGAGCTTATGTCGGAAGAAGAGTACAATAACACATTGAGAATATGTCTTGATTTAGAAAAAAGTCATTCTATATGTGGCGGTTTTCGCAATCTATTGATAGGTGGGTATAAGAGATAGAAAGCAATCAAATCCCTCTATCGATTGTGATCATCGTGTTAGGTTGTATTTCATGGGGAAGTTTATATTGGGTGGCTTTATAACAGAGGAGTTTATATGAGTAAATTATATGGCGTATTATTAGGTGGACGCGCCGATCGTTGCAATACAGAATTACATGATACTGTTTTTGCAGTAGGTGATTCCTTAGCATCTTGCTATCCACAGTTGATTAATAAGTGGTTTGGTAATAAAAATCGATTACATGTGGATTCCTCTGTAGAACTTAATCAAGTAGATGGTTATGATATTATCTTGAAAAAGCAAAAACCAGAAACAGCAGAGATGCATTTATTCTTTGTAAATTTTGGTGGGTATCGTAAAAATGTATTTGGTGAATTC
Source organism: uncultured bacterium (assembly GCA_965653065.1). Taxonomy (GTDB): domain Bacteria; phylum Pseudomonadota; class Gammaproteobacteria; order UBA1113; family UBA1113; genus VFKP01. The sequence goes on from CBFGYT010000158.1 coordinate 1,287, forward strand.
CATCAAATGCAATTTTATGTAGCCAAGACAAAAACACAAGCGTTATTAAGAGCACGTGAAGAATTATGTTTGGATCTATCAGAGCAACACTGTGATGATAACTTACCCGTAGACGATATCTTATCCCTTGACCAAGTGGATGAATGGTATATTCATTTAATACCCGCAACAGAAGTTAAATCGCTTTGTATAGAGTCGTATTATAGGAAGATAGACGTAGAAGCAATTACAGCTTAGAGCGTTAGAGTTTGCGATGAAGTGAGGACATTAAATGCAAAATTTTTCTGAGAAAGTAGTGGTTATTACCGGGGGTTCTTCTGGAATAGGGCTGGCCTGTGTCAAAAAACTAGTTGAGCAACAAGCCAGAGTTATTATTTTAGATTGTCAAATGGTAGCAGATAATTCTTTATTGGGAAAAATAGATTTTAGAGAATGTGATATGCGAGAGCTTTTTTTCTTGAAAAAAATATTTTCTGCTCTTAAAGAAGAATATGGTAACATAGACTTTGCCATTAATAATGCAGGTATTATGGGGGCTATCAAAGAAAGTTTGACAGATTACTCGATAGAAGAGTATGAAGAAGTTATGCAAGTCAATGCGCGATCAGTTTGGTTTTGCTTGCAGCAAGAATTAATGCTGATGAAACCGCAACAAAAAGCAGCTATTGTCAATGTTTCTTCTGTGGCGGGGATGCGCGGAAGTATTTTAAGTGCGATTTATAGTATGAGTAAGTTTGCATTGCATGGCTTAACGTATTCTGCAGCATTAGAGTATGCGCAAAAAGGCATTAGAATTAATACCATTTGTCCCGGTGCTGTTGATACGCCATTAACTGCTGGAGTCGCAGCCATTACAAAAACAGCATCGGATATGATTACGCATTCTATTCCTATTGGCCGAATGGGGACAGCAGAAGAAATTGCTAATTTGATAGTATGGCTATTATCTGAAGAAGCATCGTTTATAACGGGGAGTGTTATTCCTATTGACGGTGGTATGACCGCTAGAATATAGAAGGAGGAAATATGGCAGAAGTAACTAGAATAGTGACGACAGCATTCAATCTTGAAACAAAAAAATCGAATATCATTGCGGATGAAAAAACGAAATGGTTTAGTCCAAATAGTAAGAATCCTAATTTCCAAGTGCAAGAGTTGTTTTACAGCGAAGACAATCCTGTATCATTACAGACTCGTCATTTAAATAAACCTTTCACCTTTAATTTGCCAGAAAGAGCAATGCGATTCTTGAAACTTCGCATGCCTACTAAAGCAGAGATGGTAGCGGATTTAGTGCAAGCAGGAGAAGCTATTCCAGAAGATTGGGGTAAGTTTGACTTGCACCGTATAGATTCTATTGATTATATTTACATTTTATCTGGTAATATTACTTGCTTTGTAAGTGAAGAGAAATTTGATTTATCGCCTGGAGATCTTCTGGTGCAAATTGGTGCGGAGCATACTTGGCTGAATGACCATGATGAGCCGTGTTATGCGTTTTGTGTAACAGTGGGTACGCCTATGCCACAAGGTGCGGAAAGAGCTGAAACGATATTTTGATAAGAAAATGACTATTAATAAAGCAAAGAAAGAACGATTTATACCAATTTATACCCGTTTATACCTAAGTATACCCATTTATACCCGATTATACTTGATTTTCGGTATAAATGGGTATAAACTAATATAAAGACATTCCGAATAGGTTTCTTATGATGGATCCTTTGCAAAATCCTTTTTCTCCAGGAGCGGGTTCGCCACCACCTGAATTGGTTGGGCGAGATGTTATTCTTCAACAAAGTCATATTTTATTTGAACGCGTTAAACAAGGGAGAGCGGAAAAGAGCCTATTGCTAACTGGATTGCGCGGTGTAGGTAAGACTGTGCTATTAAATGTCATGGAACAAAAAGCAATAGAGAGTGGCTATAAAACTATTTTTATAGAAGCACGTGAAGATAAACTATTAGGAGCTTTGTTGATCCCACCATTACGCAGACTATTATTTAGCTTTTCTGCGGGAGAAAAAGTGCGGCGGGGATTAGCGGTACTAAAAAGTTTTATTAATGCAATAAAACTCAAAGTGGGTGATCTAGAGTTTGGGTTGGATATTGAAGAAGAGCGAGGCGCCGCAGATACCGGGGATATTGAAGTTGACCTTCCTAATCTATTGATTGCAGTGGCGGAAGCCGCTAAAGAAAAAGATACAGCTATTTTGATTCTAATTGATGAGATACAATATTTTTCACTTAATGAAATTAGTGCTTTGATAATTGCCATGCATAAAATGCAACAACGACAACTTCCATTAGTATTACTTGGCGCAGGACTGCCTATTTTGCCAGCGTTGGCCGGAGAATCAAAATCATATGCGGAGAGATTGTTTCAATTTCCATCCATTGGGCCGCTTACTATAGAAGACGTCAATAAAGCTTTGAATGATCCAATAGAAAGCGCAGGGATTAAATTCTCAAAAGATGCGCTAAAGGAAATTTTCAAGTTAACACGAGGATATCCCTATTTTTTGCAAGAATGGGGATATCAGTGCTGGAATTACGCCACAGCATCATTGATTAATTTAGATGTCGTGAAAGCTGCAACTGTTGAAGTTATTCATCGGTTAGATGAAAACTTTTTCCGTGTTCGGTTTGATAGGTTAACGCCGAGAGAGAAAAACTATTTACGTGCTATGGCAAGTTTAGGGGCAAAGGCTCATCGTTCAGCAGATATTGCTACGGCATTGGGTGTTAAAATATCGAGCCTTGGACCTGTTAGAGCAAAGCTAATTAGAAAAGGGATGATTTATAGTCCAATACATGGTGATATGGATTTTACTGTCCCATTATTTGATGAGTTTATGCGCCGTGTGATGCCGAACTTTTAGAAGATAGTATCCTTATATGTAGAATTAATTTATAGAAAATACGCTATTTCTTTGCAATAATTCCAACAAACTCTCTACCATCATGCCA
>CBFGYT010000159.1:0-4246 GCA_965653065.1 uncultured bacterium
CTTGCATGCTTGCGGCCAAACAACATAAAGTGATAGCTGTTAGTCGTCAAGCTGAAAAAAATAGGAAATTAATGGTAACTGCTAATATTAAACCTGTGAATCTTGATTTCTCTGACAGAGAGACGGTGGAATCTTTATTCCAGCAGCATCCAGATATTAAGCATATTGCATTATCAGTCAGTGCGGAATTAATATTTGGTCCACTAAAAGAACTTGATATGGTGGCAGTCAAAAATGCGTATGAGCGAATTTGGAATTACTTGGCCATTATACAATTGGGGCTAAAATTTTTACCCACGCTGAATTCTGTCACACTCGTTAGTGGTGCCATTGCGCGAAAAAATATACCAGGGATATTGGCGGTGAAATTGCCAACCGTGTCTATTCATGAAATAGTGAGGCTGCTGGCAAAAGAAATAGCGCCTATTCGAATAAATGCGATTTCACCAGGACCAACCAACACAGCGCTATACGATAAATTTCCAAATAAAGAAAGCATCATGAGTGACATGAAAGAAAATAATCCGTTAAAGCGCATCGCTGAGCCAGATGAAATTGCAGAAGCCATTGCCTTTGTCATCCATAATCAAAATATAACGGGTGCAATAATCGATATAGATGGAGGCGAGGGACTTTAACAATGAAAGAAAACTTGAATAGGAGTATGTGATATGAACAGTAAAGCAGAAATTGGTCTAGCCAATTTAAAGAGATTACACGGCGAGCATACAGGAGAAGACATTGTCAATGCATTTAAAGATATATCGCCCAATTTATTAAAATGGACATTGGAATGGGGGTTTGCTGAAATTATCCCTGATACACGGTTAGATATTAAAACGCGCGAATTAACTATTATTGCATGCTTAATTCCACAAGGGGCATTACCACAAATAAAAGCACATATAGAAGCGGCGGTAACAGTGGGTGCAAGTCAAGATGAAATCATAGCTCTAATAGAACAATCCGCTATTTATGCTGGTTTTCCCGCTGCGGTCAATGCTATGATTGTTGCAAAAGAAGTCTTTACGAATGAGTAAAGACTTTATGAGTGGTGATGGTAATGAAAATAAGCTATTTAAGAATAAGCCGCAGATATCTGCGGCTTATTTCCTACACCACAACGGTGCTGCAGTGCCAAGGGTAATGACACAATTGTCAATTTCTGTTAAGAGTTGGATGAAGAACTAGGAGCAGAGCGCGGTGAAACAATCTTTACAGGATCTATCAAGATACTGCCTGTAGGATCTGGCATAAGACCGAGCCTAGTACTTATTTTTGTTGGAGAATCTATTTGCTGATACTGCAAAACATTTTTTAAAGAATCAACAAATGAATAAACATCCGAAAATCTCGTATAAGCATAATGTGCCGTTACACGAATAATGTTAGGAGGACGTGTATCTATTTCAAATCCACTTTTCTTTAATAATTCTTCAATTTTTCTAACATCATATTGTTCTTTTGTCTTAAAACAAAGGGTAGCGCCGCGCTCTTCTGGCGCTAAAGGTGTAATAAACTCAATTTTATCAGATAGTTTATTTTGAAGTAAAAGAGCTAAATATCGTGTTAAACACTCTGAACGATTGACGAGTTTGTCAAAGCCGATGGAGTCTAAAAAGCGTAGATAACTTTGTATGGGCATTAACGGAACAGGAGGGGGATTGCTAGTCCTAAAAGCAACAGCACCTTCATGACTATTCATAATTTCTTCATCAAATCCATTAATTACGGGAAATACTCGATCTGGATCAGCAGACTTCCAGCCTTGAATGGGCTTATATTTTTTTAAATCTGCGCGTCGATTAACATACAGCCCGAATGAACTGCCAGCATAGCCACAAGCATGCTTATAAGCGCAGCCTACTGCACCGGTCACAACTTCAAGAGCTTCTAAATCAATAGAACGATTTGCTACTGTATGTGCTAAATCTAAGATGACTATAATGCCATTATCTTGAATGATCTTTTTAAGTTTTCCTAAAACATAATCTAGTTTTAGACGCTGTCCTGTGCAAAAAACAATATCCGATAAACAGATCATTTGTAGTTGATATGCATTTTTAGAAATCATTTCTATTAACTCTTCAGTATTGTATATGCCATCTTGATTAGGTTCAATCTTTAAGATGAGATCTTTTACTGATGGAACATTTTCTTCAGAAAACATTTCAAAGCCAACAGCAACATCGATGCTTCTAGCCACAACAGAATGAATAATCGATTGATCAGAGAAAAATTCTGTTCCTAGAACAAGGACTTTAGTTCTACCCCTTTGCCAATCTTTTCCAGTGGGTCTGTAAAAGGTATCTATTAATTTTTCCAAGTTCTCTGATAGCCCCGCATTAGTGAAATTAAACTCATGTAATTCTTTAAATCCAAGTAACTTTTGTGCAGCCAACAAACTGGGGTTGTGTCTATCACAATCAAACCAGTGACCACTATTTGCCCCATCCGGATGAGAGTCAGGAAAGTGTCCTGCGTGCAGTGTTTTTTGAATCTCATGGACACGTTGAATGGCTTCTAATGCTGGAATAAAAGCCGGACCTAAAGAATGGCCAGCTAATGGAATGAGTTCATCAATAGCAAAGTTTTTTCTTGATTGGTGAATTATTGGGTCATGCTCATCGAGGTTATTTGCAGTTTGTTGTGAAAAAGGATCATTTTCTTGATTTAAAGCTTCAACAAATTTATCAGGATTTGTTAATATATAATCATGTAGTGGCATGGTAAATTCTCCTATATTTTAAAGTTAGGTATAAAGAATACGGAAACAGTTTGTCATGATATGAAATTATGTAATTTATTTTTATCTATTTTCCCTACAGCGTTGAGTGGTAGTGTATCCATAAAAATGAATTCTTGTGGTATTTTATAATCTGCAATTTTATCGTCTAAATAAAATTTTAAATCTTGCTCGCTTAAATTAAAGTGTTTTTTTAGAACAATAAATGCGCGAGGAACTTCGCCGAGAATAGCATGCTTTTTTGCATTAATAAAGGCAGTTTGTATCGCTGGATGTTGCAGTAAAACTTCTTCAATTTCTTCCGGAAAGATATTGCTGCCCCCACAAATGATAATGTGTTTACTACGACCATGATAATAATAAAATCCATTATCATCACAGGATAATAAATCACCTGTTTTAAACCAGCCATCTTCTATAGTAGTTTTAGTACTATCCAAGTTTTGCCAATATCCCGATGTCATGGAAGCGCTTTTTACATAAGCCGCACCGATTTCTGTATTTGCTACGAGAGTACCCTTATTATCTAGCAGTTTAATTTGTATGCCAGGCAGTGCTTTTCCTATAGATTTATAGGGATAACTAGAGTGGATACTTTTTGCTGTGATTAATCCCAATTCGGTCATACCGTAATTTTGCAACAGAGGTTTTTTTGTCACAGCCTGAAATCTATCTTCAAGCTCTGGGGAAACATAATCTCCACCGGTGATGGCAAATTTAAGGGTCGTAAAATCTAGCGAACAAAAGCGTTCGTTATTTAAGAGTTCAATAAAGCGGCTAGTTAATGCAGTTAATAGCGTGGGGTGATACTTTTCTACTAAAGCAATATAGTCTTCTTCATCAAATGATTCTTGTAAGATAATAGTTGCTCCGTTGATTAAATTTGCAAATAAAAAAGAAAAAGCACCTATATGAGCTAAAGACTCGCATCCTAGATAGATTGTATCTGCTTGTATTTCATTGGCAGTAATAAATGCATGGAATATTTCTTGCAAACTTGCATAGGAATGCATGACGCCTTTAGGATTGCCTGTGGAGCCCGAAGTATAAAAAAGTATTGCTAGAGAATTGTCTACAAGCAGTTGCTGTGAAATGATAGGAGAACCTGTCATGCATTCTTGAAAAGGCGTATATTCAGAAGAAATTGTATCCCCCACCAGAATTCTTTTGCTAATTGTTGTTGCAGAAAAGTCTATCTGCAAAAGTAAGCATAGTTTTTCATCGCAGCTGATTAACCAATCCGCTTCGGCATGAATTAATACATGCTGTAGTTCTTTAGCTTTATATCGATGGTTTAATGGGATCATGACTACCCCCGCGATTAAGCAAGCAAGGTAGCAATAAACTAACTCAAGACAATTCGGTAAATAAAAAGCAATTTTTTTATTTTTTCAGCATGGTCTTTTTCTATACCGGGGATTTTAATGTCGCTTCCTACACTTCCGGCGGTGAAAATACCAACAGAGGCCAAACCGTACCTCCTGGCCAGCCAGCCTTCAT
>CBFGYT010000160.1:0-4223 GCA_965653065.1 uncultured bacterium
TGTGCATTTGCGGATTTTGAATAAATAAATAATCTGTGGCATTGAGTCGTGGGTTGGCAACCCAATAAAACTTATCCTGATTGGGCGGATCATAAGCCGATAAAATTAATGGGACTCTCGTTTCCTAATCCAATAGGGCTAGCCGCCGGGTTTGATAATCATGCCGCGCATTTACCAGGCTTATTTCATTTTGGTTTTGGTTTTATTGAAGTGGGTGGCATTACGCCCAAAGCACAATCCGGTAATCCTAAACCGCGGTTATTTCGTTTGCCACAACAACAATCTTTATTAAATCGTATGGGATTTTGTAATCAAGGGGTCGATCATTTAATTGAAAATTTAAAAAATAGACCCAAGAATAAAATTGTCGGCGTTAATATTTGTAAGAACACGGATACATCGTTGAATGACGCAGCAAAAGATTATATGGATTGTTTTACTAAAGTCGCGCCTTATTGCGATTATGTGACGGTTAATATTTCTTCTCCCAATATGACGGGATTACGCGATCTACAACACAGTGATTATTGTCGCGACTTATTGCAACAATTAAAACAAGGACAAAAGACATTCGCCGATCAATACCATCGCTATATTCCATTGTGGGTGAAAATAGCGCCGGATTTAAGTGAAGAAGAAGTCAAAGCATTAGCCGATATTTTTTGTCACACACAAATCGATGCGGTGGTGACGACCAATACGACGATTGCACGTGATACTGTTCCTGTAGAATGGCAAGATCAAAAAGGCGGTATCAGTGGCAAAGCACTGACAGCTCGTGCCGATGCTATCTTAGCGCAATTTTATGCGTTATTAGGTGAGACCATTCCATTAATTGGCGTCGGTGGCATTATGTCATTAGCAGATGCAAAACGAAAGCTAGAAAAAGGCGCTAAGTTATTGCAAGTCTATACGGGGTTAATTTATCAAGGCCCAGGATTGATTAAAGATATTGTGACACAATTATGAAACCAACTCCTTACCCTCACAGACGAATTAAAAGCTTTGCCCGTTGCAGTGGTCGCATGACGCCGGCACAAAAAGAAGCGGTGGAAACAGTATTACCACAGTATCGTTGGTCACATGCAAAATTAGCCCAGCCACAGCCATTAATATTAGATATAGGGTTTGGTATGGGCCATAGTTTGGCATGGCAAGCAGAAAAATATCCACAGTATCATTTTTTAGGCGCAGAAGTGTTTTTGCCAGGCGCGACGCGTTTAGCAACATTATTACAAGAAAAGCAATTAACCAATGTGGATATTGCCGTCGGCGATGTGGTATTTTTATTGACAGAAGAATTACCTCCGCAGTGTTTAACGGGAGTACAAATCTTCTTTCCCGATCCATGGCCAAAAAAGAGGCACAATAAGCGACGTTTGTTACAAGTCGATTTTTTAGATCAATTACTGCCATGCTTAAAACCAGGCGGATTTATCCATTTTGCCAGCGATTGGGCAGATTATTGCCAACATGCGCGCACCGTGTTAACACAAGATCAAAGGTTGTGTTTACAAGGCAAACAAGAGGTCTTAATGCGTCCAGAAACGCGTTATGAGGCTAGAGGGATTGCGCAAGGCTATGCGATTGAAGATATTGTTGTTTGGCTCCCCGAACAGGACTCGAACCTGTGACCCAGTGATTAACAGTCACTTGCTCTACCGACTGAGCTATCGGGGAACAACGAGGGCCTATCGTAGTCGATTTGCGGCAAAATAGCAAGAGGGGAAGCGTTGTTTTAGCAATTAAATAGTCGCCATGATGGTATTCATTTTTTAGCCAGGCGCAAGAGTTTTGTACTCAATTTACTTCAGAGAAATTTATTTTCTTTGAGGGGAAGAAGGCGCGTGAAGCGAACGTCTTATTAGCTGAGAAGTAGCGCTGTTTGAAGCGGGTGATGTAGGAGTATATAAAGCAAAAGCATTATTTGCTACGTTCGTGCTACCTTTGTCAGGTTGCGTCTTAACTCCAGTCAGATAATCGATACAATTGCTAAAGAAATTTATAATTCCATGGGTGCTTGGCAATATAGAATTAACTAAAGCCATATAAGTTGTTTGCTCTTCCAAAGGAAGACCGCGCAGACTTTTCTTTAGTTCTTCTTTAAAATTATAGTTATCCAACTGAGCAAGTTGCCGCAGGCAGTCTTTAAAGAACTTCTTAATTTTATCATCAGAGCTGGTTAATCCAAAAGCCCAAGCAGGATATATAATATTACTCTTTATCATGAGCCCAAGCAGCGCTTCTCGAGTAAGATTTACAGAAGGATGTGTTGCCGAGTTTAAAAATGCAGTTGCCATGGGCCTATATTTTATGCGTCCTAAGAACAAAAATCCTCCATGAGCTAGAAATTTATTTTTATCAGTAATAGTTTTATCTATCGGTATAAACAAGTCATTTCCATAGATCGCAATCAATGGGCCTATAGATTTTTCGATAATTTCATACAGAGCTTCTGGTGAATAAACTTGAAAGCCATATCTAAAACTAGAATCATAAATAAGCCATTGTTTTTTTTCATCATCAAAAACAATACCAATTGCATGTTTGTTATTACTAACAATATAGTTGCCAGGATTTTCATTGAAGAACGTTTTGGCATATGCCCCTAGATAACTATTACATTTTTGACAGGATTTAGCGTCATGGATAGACTGAATAATTTCTTCAAAAATTTTCTTTTGTTCAGGTGTTATTGTTTCTTCACAACCATCCCAGGATTGAATCAACTTAAGTTGCTCATTCCAATTATAGCGATATTTAAGGAACAATTCGCTTAAAGGGAAACAGATCCCTACTTGTATTTCTTGAAGTAAATTCGGATATTGCTTGGTTATCATCAAATAGCTTGAAAGTCTTTTGATTATTAACATATGTGTGTCTAAAGGTGGCCCAAATGCTCTTAGCTTAGCGATATCAAAAGAAGATGAATTGAATTGAGCAATGGGGCACGCTTTAGCTAAGGCATACACGCCTTCTTCAGAAATAAAAGCATTCTTTAGTGTGATTTCTTCTACTTGAGGCAAATGGGTTGTAGATAAATCCCAGCCCTCTTCCATGAAGTCGCAATCAGAGACATCAATTTTTCTAAGCTTAGGGCAAGCTTTTAATAAATCACAGACGTTTTCGACAGAAATATAAGTATCACTTAAGTCGATTTCTTCTAGCTGAGATAAAGTAACTCCAGATAAGTTCCAGCCCTCATCAATGTTTTGACAACGGGCTAAAGTCATTTTTTTTAGATTAGGGTAGCGCGTTAATAAAACACATAAATCTTTGCCAGAAATAGGATCTTCACTTAAATCGATTTCTGTATCGGACAAAATTCGGCTAGACATGAGAGGAGATTTTCCATTAACAACGCATTATTGATGATATATTGTACAGAAAATAACTGGAAATTGCAAGCCTTTTACTCAAATAACCAAATTTACTCATTCTCTCGTAATTTCTGCATATTCACCCCGCAAATATCCAGTAAGTGATGCAATGCTGGGCCGCGCTCGTCTTTATTGGCGCCATCGATATAAATTTCAATATAAGTTCGTAATATATAACTGTAATCAGGGTGTAATAACAAAGGCAGCATTTTCTCGGTGCGCTCTATATCGTGTCGTGTGACTTCTCTACAGGTTTGAAATAAAATATCGGTAAGTAACGTGACGATAGACACGCGCCTTACATCATTGGCATGTTGAAAACGCGCGATGCATTCTTCTAAAGCGCGGTCTTGATCCCACTCGCGCCAAAATTCAAAAATCTCTAAACTGTCTTCGCCACAGTCTTCTAAACTACGCGAGCTATCTTGTAACTGCAGTAATAACCATAAATAAGCGGGCAGACTCGCTTCAATATTAGCCCATGAGCAATTACCAATGATTTGTCCGGCAATAGGTAAATTGGTAATGGGTGTTAATCCTAAATAGACTTCTAATTCGTCTTCAATAAAATGACGATTGACTGGCGTATATAAAATATGTTTCAAAAAATCTTCAGTAATACGTTCGCGATGATTTATTTTATATAACACAATACTGCCATGCTTTTTACGTGCTTCGCCGCGATCGCATTTAATCCAGTAATCACCATAATGAATAAAAGAAATGGCATGGCCTTCATAAGCAATAGGCAACAGTAATGGCTGAAACTGTAATAATTGATGCACTCTGTCGCGCACGGTATTAATATCCATTAAATACTGTTGATAGCGCGCTAATTCAGCG
>CBFGYT010000161.1:0-4185 GCA_965653065.1 uncultured bacterium
CGCGTTAATAATGGTCCTAATACTAGGATAGACGCACGCATGGTTTTAACCAATTCATAAGGTGCTTCGAAACGTTGAATATCTTCCGCATACACTTCTACGCCCATATGATCATCTAATACGAATCGGACGCCCATACCGCCTGTTAATTCCATCATGGTGGTGATATCTCGCAAATGTGGCATGTTGGTGATTTTAACCGGTGCTGTCGCTAATAACGCGCCGGCTAAAATGGGTAATGCTGCATTTTTTGCGCCAGAAATTCGAACTTCCCCTTGGAGACAATGGCCTCCTTGAATAATGAGTTTATCCATTTTTTTTTATTTTTTCCTTAACTTAAATTTAAGATTTTATCGACTTGTGTTAATTGTGCGATACGTACCAATTGTGTAGGTGGATGACAAAATTGTAAAGCAATTCCTTGTCGCTTTGCTTTTTTAAACCAATCGATTAATAAAGCAATAGCGCCACTATTGACTTTAGTGACGCCAGACATGTCTAACAACAAAGTATTTGCTGTGGTTTGCAAATATTCATCAAACTGTTGTTTTAATAAAGGTGCCGTGTCGTAATCAATACAACCTAACAATTGTAATTTATCGTTTGTTAATGAAATTAATTGTGCTTCCATTATTTGGCCAAATCACTATTATGTTTATTCAACGCTGCGATTAATTGATCCATGCCGCCTTGATTCAATTCATTGGCAAATTGCGAACGGAAACTTTGAATTAAACTAACGCCATCGACATTAATATCATACACTTTCCACGCAGCGCCTTCTTGCAATACTCGATAATTCACCGGAATAGAAGGGCCGCTGTCTTGCAAAATTTCACTTTTAACTTGTGCACGTCCATCATCGGTTTCCCCGGGACGCAAGGGATAGAATTTTATTTTTTCATCGGTATACGCTGCGAAGGCAGAAGCATATGTGCGTATCATCAAGGTCGTAAAGGCGTCTGTAAAGGCTTGTTGTTGTTGGCTATTTGCACTCATCCAACCATTACGCCCCACGGCTAGTTTTGCCATTAATTGCACATCGACTTGCGGCAATAGAATTTGTTTCGCCAAATCTTCTATCATGTTTGGATTTGATTTAATGGCCGTTTTATTCGTCTGCAAAGCGCTGATCATTTGATCGGCTGTTTGGCTTAATTGTTGTACAGGATCATTCGCAGCTAAAGCCATAAACCACAGAGACATCGCTATAAAACAGGCTATAAGACGTCGGCGCATTAAAATCATTGTTTTCTCCTAGGTATTTTAGTACATTTGCACATTCACAATTTGCCAATATTATGCCATAATCATCTTATAAAGTCATGAGAGCACATTAAAATAGTGCTCCTTTGCTTGATTTTTACAGGTTTTTATACCATACTACTGTTTGTTTGGAATATAAATATACAAGTTAATCGCGATAGCTACTGACAGTGATAGGGAGATAGTTTTAGATGTTTCAGGTAGATAGAGTTGCGGCGATAATACGACCCACCGAAAAAATGATCAATTGGCTTAAAAAACAGCCTGGATACCGTGAAACTGCCGGAATTAGCCCTCAAAAAGATTGCACGGTTTTACTCATTCCACAATTTGAAGGTCCTAGCCAAGCCACTGCTTATATAAAAGGCTTAGCACAAGCTATTTTTGAAGGAGAACTTGCTTCGTGGGACATTGAGCCACATCTATGGCCGAAAGACCGCAGTTATACCGCTTTTACACAATGGTTTTCCGTAGAATATCATTCATTAGTGTATGATTTAGTGTTATTAGAAGCACATTTAGCCGAAATGGGTTAGTTTGCCTTTGAGCAAGCCGCACCAAGAATGGTTATGACTCATCTCTTAATTCTTTGCGCAAGATTTTACCCACAGGTGTTTTCGGTAATGACTTACGAAACTCAATCATTTTCGGCACTTTATACCCTGTTAAATTTTTGTGACAATGCTCTAATACACTTTCTGCTGTTAAGTTGGGATCTCGTTTCACAATAAACGCTTTAACACATTCCCCATGAGCATCTTTCGAAGGAACACCTATGACGCCACTTTCTAATATACCGGGATGCATCGCTAATACCGCTTCTATTTCATTTGGATAAACATTAAATCCAGACACCAAAATCATGTCTTTACTGCGATCCAATAAGTAGATCCGTCCTTGATGATCTACTTTGGCAATGTCACCGGTTCGTAACCAACGATCAGGCCAAAATACAGATTCTGTTTCATCTTCATGTTGCCAATACCCACGCATCACTTGTGGCCCACGTATGCAAAGTTCTCCTTCACTGTCGATGGGCAATTCTTCTCCGCGACTGTTACGAATAGAGATTTCAGTTGAAGGAAGTGGCAATCCCACTGAGGGATTAAATTCTTTGGCCGTTAATGGCGTAATAGATACAGCGGGTGAAGCTTCCGTTAAACCATACGCGGCTAACAAAGGGATCTTAGTGACTGCTATCCATTTTTTGGCGACTTCTTCTTGTATGGCAGTACCGCCTCCTAAGCAAAATATTAAATCAGAAAAATCGATTTTATTAAACCCAGGGGTATTTAATAATCCATTAAATAAGCTATTCACTCCAGTCACTACATTAAATGGATGCTTTTGCAATAATTTTACAAAATGTTTAAAGTCTCTAGGATCTAATATTAATAAATTTTTGCCGCCTAAATACATAAATAATAAACAATTCGCTAATAAAGAAAAAATATGATAAATCGGTAATGCGGTCACCGTGATGAGCTGCGTTTTCATCTCACTCTCATTTAATACAGGTCGTACCCAGGCTTCAGCCTGCAATAAATTTGCTAGCAAATTATAATGCGTTAATTCTGCTCCTTTTGATACTCCCGTGGTACCTCCCGTATATTGTAAAAAAGCGATATCATGCTTATCAATTTGCACTTTATCTAATGGACGATGTGCACCACTGATTAACGCTGCTTGCCAAGTGATATAGTCTGGTAGACTCCAATTTGGTATTTTACGTAACACATATTTTAAAAGCATATGAATAAATTTTGCTTTAATGGGATTACAAAAATCGCCAATCTGCGCCACCATGACTTTACGGATATGCGCTTCTTGCCATGCTGATGCGACTGTATGAGCAAACATATCAACCGTAATTACATAATGACATCCCGCATCTTTTAACTGATGCACTAATTCGCGTTTAGTATACAAAGGATTAATGCTCACAATAACCAACCCAGCTCTTAATGCTGCAAGAATAGCAATCGGATACGCTAATATATTAGGCAGCATTAATCCAATGCGCATGCCTTTTTCCAATCCCCATTCTTGTTGTAGAAAAGCGGCTAACGCCAAACTATGCGTTTCTAATTGTGCATAGGTAATTTCTCCAAATTCGCTGCTAAATGCCACTGCATCGGCATGATCACGACAAGATGCCAACAAAACATCCACTAACGATCCTAAATAACCGGGATCGATTGTATTTGGCACTCCTGAAGGATAATGCTCAAGCCAAATTTTTTCCATAGGTATCCTTACTATTAGTCAATATGACTGGTTTTCTGACTCAATTTTTAATACTATATCTCATATGATAGCAAAAATGCCATGAAATGGGTAACAAGTTGTTGAAAAATCAACAAAACAACCCAATACACAATGCACAGAGGAGTTAGCCATGGTTACAACCACCGCCACAGAAGGATTATCTCTGAAGGCAAGCTTATTTCCATTAACTATTTTACCTATAAAAGACAATAACTTAGCAGCGCTGGCCCAAGCATTAGATGCAAAAATTAAACAAGCCCCTAGTTTTTTTAGCGGCATTCCTGTTGTGCTAGATCTACACACTTATTCTTTGCCAACTCATCCCCCTTTTGATGAAATTAAAAGTTTATTGGATATTCGTGGTCTCAAGCTCATTGGCGTAGCCACTAATAATGAGCTATACAAAACTGCGGCCAATGCTTATGGTTTAGCATTAATGGCGCCAAAATCGTCTACCAGTGCAAAAAAAGCACCCGAACAACTCTCTGCGAGCCCTACGGCACCCGCACTCAGTAAAGTCGTCACCCAAACAGTGCGGTCAGGACAACAAATTTATGCCGATCATGATTTAATAGTTTTAGGTGCCGTTAGCCCAGGTGCTGAAATCATTGCCGGCGGTCATATTCATGTCTATGGTAAATTATCCGGACG
>CBFGYT010000162.1:0-4142 GCA_965653065.1 uncultured bacterium
CCGTGATTGGTAACAATTTCAGGGATATTCAATTGTGACGTGCCAACCCATAAGCCATTTTTGTAACTGACTTTTACATTCACATTCGCGTTAGGGATATCTAGCGTACTACTCTCCGTACTGTAAGAGAGAGAGCCAATGGCCGCATTGACTTTTAAGGCGCTTAAACCCGGAGATAACATCATTCTGGCATTAGCGCCTTGCCAACTTAAATGAGTATCCCCATTTTGATAAATCAACGGGGAGATGTGACTGGTGCCACGAAGGCGACCTAATAAAGACACATCCGCAGTGCGGTTTGCTAAGTAATTGTCGCCTATCGTAAAGCCTTGATTATGTAACCAAGTATTGGTTTTGTCGTCAGGGGTGACCATAGACACAAAATAACCGCGACCAAAGCCAAAATGGGTTTGACCATTTGCATCTTTACCCCAGTAAAAAGGGCCATGATAAATCTTTTCATTAATGACGAAACTGGCAATGGTAGTTTGTTGCGTTGCGGGTACAGCTTCACTTTTATTTTGCAAGAAATGGTTGGTGCGTGCTAATAATTCATCGTTTAACGATTGATTGGTTTGACCAAAAAAATAAGGGGTGCCTAGAAAAAAGACAATAATAATCCCTATTCCAATAAAAATAGCTGTTTTCCGCATGATAAAACCTCGTGTTTTGCGCCCGGATTGAAGTAACCATAATAATAGCGTATTTGCGCTTTAAAGTTAAGTAGTTAATTGCTGACGAATCATAAGATATGTTATGGTTAGCCTACGTTTGAGATAAGAGTAAGAAATGCTCAATATGAAAGCAAAACGAACGCTAGGTGAAAAAATAGTTTTACAAATCGATGCGGCGTTAAGAACAGTGTGTCATACTGCGGTGGCGAAAAGAGCGAATCCCGCTAAGCCTTCATCTGTGGCACTAACGAATAATGAGAAACGCTTAGCAGCACAATGTATGCGTGTTAATCATGCCGGAGAAATTGCTGCACAAGGATTATATCAAGGGCAAGCGTTGACGGCGCGCGATGCAGATATTCATGCTAAGATGCAGTGTGCCGCGGAAGAAGAGATCGATCATTTAGCTTGGTGCGAACAGCGTTTAATTGAATTAGACAGTCATACCAGTTATTTAGCGGCATTTTGGTATGTAGGCTCTTTTATGATAGGTGCGGTTGCGGGCGTGGCGGGAGATAAATGGAGTTTAGGATTTGTAAATGAAACAGAGCAACAAGTGATGGCGCATTTAGATTCGCATTTACAACGATTGCCTGCTGTTGACACGCGTAGTCGTGATATTGTGACTACCATGCGAGAAGAAGAAGCGCACCATGCAACACAAGCGATCAACGCCGGCGCTGCAGAATTACCGATGATGATTCGTGGCATGATGCGTATGATGGCAAAAGTAATGACGACCACAGCACGGTGGATCTAACGGTAAGGAGTAAAAGTAATATGGAACAAATATCGCAATATGCCGCTAACTCATTTCAAACGATTCAATATTTATTCTTAGCCATTCAAGTCATTTTACATATTGTATTTGCGGCGGCCGTGGCGCGCGATGCCGGACATTTAGAAAAATCAGGCGCAAAAACATTATTAGTGTCTGGCGTTATGTGGGCATTTGCCACTTTATTAGGGGGCGTTTTTGTTGCAGTTGTGTATTGGGTACTGCATCATTCTACCTTGACACGGAATAGTTATTCATAATGGAACGTATTGACTATGCATGAAGACAAAATAGATAAAAAAGGCCCTGTTTGGCCGTTGTTACTGGCATCCATTGGCGTGGTATTTGGCGATATCGGTACTAGTCCTTTGTATGCATTGAAAAGTTGTTTCATTGTCGGGTATTTAACGGTTGATCCCACTAATGTATTAGGATTATGTAGTTTATTTGCTTGGACGCTCTTTTTAGTCGTCAGTGTTAAATATGTTTATGTGGTATTAAAAGTGAATAACCACGGGGAAGGAGGGTTATTAGCCTTATCGCTATTATGTTCGCGATTAAATCTCAAAAAAATGAAAAAATTGCCGTTGCTGTTAGGGACTATTGGGATGGCGCTATTTTTTAGTGATGGTGTTTTGACACCCGCCATATCGGTATTAGGTGCTTTAGAAGGGTTACACACGGTATCTTCACGGTTTGATAATCATGTCGTAATATTATCTATTGTTGTTTTAACCATACTATTTTTATTGCAAAAACGCGGCACGGCAACGATAGGCAGTTTTTTTGGCCCTATCATGATTTTGTGGTTTAGTGTCATTGGCATGTTAGGGTTAGGCAGTATCATTCAAATGCCAATCATATTGAAAGCATTAAGTCCTTATTATGCGATCCATTTTTTTGCGGTGAATCATTGGAGTGGTTTTTTAACCATGGGTGCTGTCATCTTAGTAGTGACAGGTGCGGAAGCGTTATATGCTGATCTAGGACATTTCGGCCGTCAACCAATCCAATATGCATGGACATTTTTCGTATTTCCCGCGTTATTGTTAAATTATTTTGGGCAAGGCGCATTATTATTGCGTAACCCTGGCGCTATCAGTAATCCATTTTATTTGTTAGCACCGCATTTCTTTATTTTACCGCTTATTATTTTAGCGACAGTTGCTACGGTGATCGCCGCGCAAGCGGTTATTTCAGGCATGTTTTCTGTGAGTTGGCAAGCCATCATGTTAAATTATTTGCCGCGTATGAATGTAGTCTACACTTCGCGTTTTCAAATAGGGCAAGTGTACGTGCCTGTCGTCAATTTAATTATGTATGCTTTAACCATATTGACCGTCATCTTCTTCCGGAGTACGGAAGCATTGTCGGTGGCGTATGGGTTTAGTATTGCCAGCTGTATGTTGTTAACGACTATTTTAATTATCATTATGGCGCGCTACGATTGGCAATGGACACCGTTGCACTTAGTGACATTTTTTACGCCGCTATTAGCATTGGATTTAATTTTCTTTTCGACCAACTTAGTGAAAATTGTCGAAGGCGCTTGGTTTACATTGTTGATTTCTATGGCGGTATTTTATATTATCCGCGTGTGGCGCACGGGTCAACATGCCAAAGGCGTGCAACAACAGTTTAAAGAAGTGCGCTTATTGGATTTTTTAAAAGAGTGTAGGCAACGGCATCCACAAAGCTTGCCAGGCACCGCTATTTATTTAACGCGCTGGGTAGAGCGTGTGCCTAAAGCATTAGAAATCCATATTGAACACAATAAATTATTACACGAAAAAAATATTTTCATCAGTATTGGTACGCACAGTCGCCCGTGGGTTTCTTTTCAAAAGAAATATATCGCAGAGCAATTGGAGCCGAATACGTACCATATTGAAGCGCATTATGGCTTCAAAGAAATTCCTGATTTAAATAAGTTGATCACTTGGGCGCAAAAAGAAGGGATTTTAAGCGAAGCGGAAGCATTGTCTTTCTTTATTACGCGTGCCACGCCTAAAGCGTCTGTTAATCGCTCTTCGCATACGAATGTGTTAACGGGGTTTAGTGAAAAACTCTATTTATTCTTAGCCAATAATGCTTTACCAGCGACTGAGTTCTTTAGATTGCCGATTAAAAGTGTGGTGGAATTTGTTTTACGGTATGAGGTGTAAGTTATTTCCATTTGCAGTCATTTTACGTTATAATACTGGCCATCTTATGGCCATAGCGGCGCTGCCACTGGTTAAATCAAGGAGATAAAAGTGGACGAGCAATTTGACGACGACGAACAATACACCGCTGAATTGTCACCGGTTATCGATCCTGCCAGTGAAACGCCGGTCAGTATTACTTTGGTTAATTATTCGGCCGATCACGTTACTGAGCGCAGCGATATTTCAGCCACCGCCTGCCAAAGTTTTTTAAGTGGCGATTCATTTACGTGGATCCATGTGCAAGGGCAACCGCGTCCTTCCGTGATGTTGGAATTTGGTCGCTTATTCAATTTACATCCCTTGGCTTTAGAAGACGTTATTACCTTAGGCGAGCGCTCCAAAACAGAAGCCTATGAAAATCAAATCTTAGTGATTTTAGGTATGCCAACAAAACAAGGCACTAAAATCATCAATGAACAAGTATCGTTATTTTTAGGCAAAAACTTTTTAGTCAGTTTCCACAAAGGCGATACTGATCCATTC
>CBFGYT010000163.1:0-4132 GCA_965653065.1 uncultured bacterium
AAGGCTTTGCGGGTGGTGATAGTACTAACTAGTAACATTTGATATATATGTGAATCTAAAGTCGAAATGCAAGACACGCGAGATCTACCCCCTCTCCCGCAAAAAACATCGTTATACTAGCAAAACTCCTAGCGCGGGAGAGGGGGTAGATCGAGATGAAATTAAGGATCTGTGCTTAATCTAAGATTAAATAATATTCGGCACACAACAAGCTAAATTTCGACTTTAGATTCACATATATATCATTCATATAAGGATAATATGAGTTTCAGCCCTTTAATTGACAAATTAATCAATCAGTTACGTGTTTTACCTGGTATCGGCCCTAAATCGGCTCAAAGAATGGCTTTTCAGTTATTGGCACGAAATCGTACGGCCGGTAAGAGCTTAGCAGAAGCACTCTTGGCTGCTATGGAGCATGTAGGCCATTGTGATTTATGTCGCACCTTTAGCGAGACAGCGCGCTGTCAATTGTGTGCCAATCCACGGCGCGACCATCAATTATTGTGTATTGTAGAATCGCCTGCCGATTTACTGGCTATCGAGCAAACAGGCTTTAATGGTTTATATTTTGTCCTTATGGGGCATCTTTCGCCGTTAGATGGTGTTGGTCCTGAGCAATTGGGGCTAAATTTATTGAAAAATCGATTCAAAACCGAACAAATTAGTGAGCTCATTATTGCGACTAATCCCACGGTAGAAGGAGAAGCCACTGCCCACTATATTCATGAGTTAAGCCTACCTTATTCTATTCGCGTCACTCGTATCGCCCATGGCGTGCCTTTGGGGGGAGAATTGGAGTTTATCGATGGGGGAACTCTGGCACGAGCACTGGCAAGTCGCGAAATTTTGTCCTAAACTTATATATAGTATATTGTTTACGGAGAAATCGATGCAACCTCCTCGCCTTAAAGTTGCGGTAGCACGCAAACCTACTATTCAGCCGCTCCACTTATTGTTTGTCGTTATTTCTACTCTGATATTACTTTTGTGTATGGCAACCGCGTTTGCAGAGGATACCTCCAGTAGTGGTGGTACTAATGCGAACCCTAATCAAAATCCAGCCTATATGTGGAAGGATTCACAAGGGGTAACTACTTATGGCGACCAGCCTGATAATCCAACAACGCAACAATATAATATTGATGCTGCACAACCAGCAACTCAACCCAATGCAACACAAACCACTAAAACACCAACTACAACAGATACGACCAGTGATAAAAATCTTCCCAAAGACGATAAAGCGGCCAGTAAATCCGCGCTACAAGATCAGCAAGACCAAATTGATGCTAATTGTAAAAAAGCACAAGAAAATATTCAGACATTGCAAAATACTTCACGTCGCATTTATGTGACCGATCCCAATGGGGGCGAACCGCATTACTTGACAGAAGATGAACGACAAGCGCAATTAGATTTAGCGCAAAAGCAAGCAAGCGTTTATTGTGATGGAAATGGTGATAATAGTGCTAATGGCAAGTAGTACGCCACATCCTTAAAGCGATACAACTTACCATATACATTATTTTCTTCTTTCTTGCCTTATCTTCCACTGGACATCCCTGCTAAGGTGTTGGCTGCTGATGCTTCAGCACTCGGCCCGGCAATACTGCTACTTGAACTTGACGCATGTAGTCCACTACGGAATACCTCAGCTGCAAGACTCTCTATCTCAGCAATCAATTCATTATGCGCATTTTTTATGAAAGAACGTATTTGCTCCGGCAAGAGTGGGTAAATAAGCTCTATTTCAGGATGCTGATCACTAACAGATAAGATCTGTTCTATAGTATCATTATATGCAGATAAGAGTGCATCTGTTCCGTATTGACGGTATTTGGTGAAAAAAACTGCGCCCGAAGCTGGATTAATCATAATGGAATCTTCTCCCCAAGAAGCGCATTTACTGAGTATAGCTTCATTGGCTTTGTTAACCACCACGATGCCGCAATCAGCAAGATTACTATCATACACACCCTTACTTTCACGAAGCCTCTGATGATCCGTAATATCCAATGTAATAATATCTACATTAGATATCAGTCGAACAAAAGCTAATCGCATATAAATAATATCTTTATTGGCGCTTACGGCATAAATATCTCTATTCAGCGCCTTACATGAAGTCAGCATTGCTTTATATTGCCATAGCCCTAGCAAAAGAACATCTGCCATCTTTGTAATTAAAACTTGACATCCAGCTGTTGCCCAAGCCTGGTCGCGCTGCAAAAAATTTAAAGGGATCAGCTGTTTAGTAATAAGATTTTGGCATGTTTGATTAAGGGTATGACTATCTTGTAGTGTACCTTGAATACATCTTACTAATCCTTCTGTAAATACGGTTTGATATCCCTCTCCTAGCTCTTTCATACGCTTCACTTGCGCACGATTTTGGGCATTTATTGCATCTCTTTCATCAGAAGATAACGCTTGTTTCGTAGTAGATTTAGTACGTGTATCTTGCGTCACTTGCTTGAGCTCCATCACTAATTGTAATAAAGCTCTTGTCTTTTCGTCTGTTGCCAAATCTATTGCTTTTTTATCGTTAGCATCTTTAACCTCTAGATTTGCTCCTAGCGTAATTAACATTTTAACAGCCTCAATTTTGCCAGACTTAGCTGCCAAATGAAGCGCTGTCTTTTTCCCTGACTGCCCCTGGCAATCAACAGAACTTATTCTTCTGGATAACGCATAAAGAGCATCAACATCGCCGTCAGCTGCAGCTTGACGAAATGCTGCTTCACTGGTTTCTTCGGATTGAAATTGTCTATTGTTTCCTAGCATTATCCATTCCCTCCAATCTCATGATTTAATATCATAACCCATGCTCCATAATATAATAATTAGGAGTAAATTCACTGCATTTAAATGTTCTCTTTTCACTCTCTAGGCGAAAACCCTTTACGCACACCATCAGCAAATAAATTAATGGCCAAAATAAATATAAACATCAAAACAAAAGCAGCCATCAATGGCCACCACACCACTGGCTCGCGCGCTAATTCTAAGCGCGCAGCGGCAATCATATTACCCCAACTATACATATTGGGATCCACCCCTACACCGATATAAGTTAAAATGGCTTCAGCCATCACTAAGCCACTAAAATCTAACACCGTTGAAATCAACACCAAATGCGATACGTTAGGTAGAATGTGTCGTAACATAATGCTGACACTACGATGGCCCATGGCTTTAGAAGCCAATACAAAATCGGCCTCGCGCAATTTCAATGTTTCTGCACGAATGACGCGACACAAGGTCGTCCAAGAAGTAACCCCTAAAATTGCACACAAGGTTAATAACCGCGCATCAGCCGTAGCGGTTGCTGTGGTAAAAATATCAGGATGGTTCGTCACATAAATTTGCATCGCTAATATGCTAGCCGCTATTAATAACACACCCGGAATTGAACTTAACGTAATATAAATAAATTGAATAATATCGTCTATCCATCCGCCCCAATACCCTGCCGGGATTGCCGCAATCAAGGCGAGAGGCAACATCAATAGAGTTGTGAGTGACCCCATCATCACACCTGTACGTATGCTTTTAATCGCAATATAAAAAACATCTTGGCCAATTTTATTTGTTCCCATCACATGATAATGATGCGATATATTTAAAATACCACCTATGCTAATACAGAATACAATACCGCCAATGAATATGGTTCTAGAAACTATAGATTTCGTAGGAATAAACCGCCTTTTAAACGCAAAATAACTGACACCCCAAAATAAGAACCAAGCAACCAGTCCAATCAATGCACCCATCATAAAATAGTGCACTATATTAATAGATTTAGTCCAAGCCGTATTATCTGCTAACCTGGGGGCATAATTTAATGGCGCATATTGCATTTTCATGAGACCATTATCAGCTACCACCCAATCTTTTTGATACGAATGCGTTGCTAAGGGCGCCGCATAGGTTTTTTCATCGATTATCGGCAATGGCATTAAAGCCACATCTAAGGCACTATACACGCGATAAGGATCAGCTTTTAAACCAAAGGCATCTTTATTATGATCTCTCACATCTCCAGTTTAAATTAGACATTTAAGATAGTAATTTAAATGAAGAAGTTCTTCATCCTGTTTGTTATAGTAAAAAGGTAAAATAGGAA
>CBFGYT010000164.1:0-4130 GCA_965653065.1 uncultured bacterium
TAACTTAATCGGTATCGAGGGTCGCCTGTCATGGTTCAAACACGCCGTAAATACGTCCCTGTAGGCTCAGGCGCGGCATCCATGCCGCTTATGGTTTGAACCATTGCCAAGCGACCCTCGATACCTAGAAGTAGTACCTTCGTTTATCTTGCAGAAAACTCTATAATTTACTTATGTCTCAATATAATATTGAAAAGACTTGTGGAAATTTCTTAGCTTGCTAATGAGATACGCTAACTTTGTATCTTGAAGTACATTTCATATATACTTATATTGCATTGAAAATGCGCGTAATATAATAAAAGTGAGAAACCTTCTCTATGACTACTTTAGATTTTAATCAATTAGCCAACGATATCAAAACCTGGGGCCGCGAAGTAGGATTTGCGGATGTTGGTATTTGCGATATCGACTTATCCGCTTATCGCGGTGATTTAGAGGCATTTCTAGAAAAAAGCTTTCATGGTGAAATGGAGTATTTAGCACTGATATAACGCGTCACATCGCAATACACCAACTTTTCAGCGGCTTGATATAAACGACGCGTTTCTGGTAACGCATGATTGGACACGATGATATGCACACCTTTTGCCGTTAATTGTTGACACAACTCGGCTAAGATACTTTGTTTTTCTAAACAAAAATCATGGTGATGATATCGTGTAAATCGTGCAGATTGATTTAAAGGATAGTAAGGGGGATCGCAATAGATTACTTCTTTAGCGCGTGCTTGTCGCATGACGGTCGTGAAATCAGAGCAAGTAAAAAGTGCGTTTTGAGCTTTTTCATGAAAAGCGAGCATTTCATCATAAGGGAAATAAGGCGCCTCGTAGCGTCCCATGGGAACATTGAATTCTCCTTTTTGATTGTAACGACATAACCCATTAAAACCATGGCGATTTAAATACAAAAATAAAGCGGCTTTTTCATGATGGTCACAGCTGAGATTAAATTGTTGTCGTAGACGATAATATCGCTTTACTGTATTATTGCGTTTATTAAAATAGGTTTGACAATATTGAATAAAAGGTTCGCCTTCTTGTTGTAGAATTTGATAGAGACTAATTAAATCGGGATTACAATCATTTAGCAAATACTGATCAAAAGAGCTGTTAAGAAATACGGCTGCCGCACCCACAAAAGGTTCGATTAAACGCGGGCCGCTGGGTAAATGCTGATTGATCCAATCGCACAGTTTAAATTTCCCGCCTGCCCATTTTAGAAAAGGTCGAATACGTTGATTCATGTAACTATTTTTACAGTGGTTGTATAGGATATAGTAAGAATTTTTGCGGATAAAAGCAAGCTTTGCTAGAAAAAGGACTGCGGGGAGTATCTAAAATGCCTATGGAGCGTTGATACGGCTTCCAAGCTAAGGAAGTGGTGTTGGAGGTTGGGGAAACTTGAAACACCGCAATCATAGCTCCATAGACTCAACCAGGGCAAGGTCAATTACTCTTCGCGCTGTGCCTTTATGCTTTGTTGGCTGCGCCCATCTCGCACCAGTCATGTAGAGTACTACACTCCTGGTGCTCGAGGGCTTGCCGCCTCGCCTAAAAGCACATCGCTGTGAGTACAAACTCTTCGCGCTGTGCCTTTATGCTTTGTTGGCTGCATCTCTCATAATCATATCAGAGGTACGACACTCCTGGTGCTCGAGGTCTTGCCGCCTCGCCTAAAAGCACATCGCTGTGAGTACAAACTCTTCGCGCTGTGAGTATAAACTCTTCACGCTAAAGGCAATAATCACAAAAAATCTATATAAAACAACCAGTTCCACTTAAAGCTTGTTATTACGCAACTTACATGTTATCACATGGTTACAAAACAAGCCCATCCTTTTAGTCGGTTAGTCTAAAGAAGTTGCATTTATTCAATGATATGCGTCCTTCTTACTGTCTAGCTAAACCGCCAGAGAGTTGAGGTCTCGAGTAGAAACCTTAAGGAAATCTTAACTGAACTCTCTATACTTTAACTATAGCCCATATAGCAAAAAGAGCAAGGAAAATAAGGGTATTCTATAAAAATAAATTTTACTTGCTTTTTAAATAGATATGCTAAACTAAATAATAAGACTTCGATGAAAATCATTTAAGAACAAGGAGATGGTCGTGCATATATTAGTAACAGGTGGATGTGGATTTATTGGTTCCCATCTTGTTGAATATCACATTAATAAAGGCGATTATGTTCACGCAATAGATGATTTAAGCACGGGTACTACAGAAAATGTGTTGCCTTTCACAGAAACGTCACGGTTTCGCTTTGATCAAGTGGATATTTTAACGTGGTCTGAGTTAGAGCGAACTGTAGGTTGGGCCGATCGCATTTATCATATGGCCGCGGTAGTAGGTGTTTATCGCGTTATGGCCGAGCCCATCAAAGTATTAGCGACTAATATCCCAGGATGTGAGCGTTTATTACGTGCGGCGGCTAAATCTGGTTGGAATCCACGTATCATTGTTGCTTCTAGTTCGGAAGTGTATGGTCAAGGCCAAGAAAAAGCGTTTTGTGAAACTGATGATATTATTGTTGAATCAGCGGCCCATTCTCGTTGGAATTATGCTATCAGTAAAGTCGCTGATGAAGCGTTTGGTATGTCGTATGCGCAAAACGCAGGATTGCCAATTACATTAGTACGATTCTTTAATACCGTAGGCCCTAGACAATCAGGTCGTTATGGTATGGTATTGCCACGCTTTATTGAACAAGCGGTTGCTGGAGAACCTATTACTGTATATGGCGATGGTCACCAAAGCCGTTGCTTTTGCGATGTACGAGATAGTGTGGTGGCTATGGATAGATTAGCCGGCAATGAAGCCAGTGTTCATGAAATTGTAAACGTAGGCAATGATAGAGAAATTTCTATTAATGCCTTGGCTGAAATGGTTAAAGAACTTTCTGGCAGTGCTTCTGAAATTGTGCATGTTCCTTATGAAGAAGCGTATGGTGCTAAGTTTATCGATATTCAACGACGCAAACCTAACCTAGATAAGTTTTATAGATTAACCAATTATAAGCATGAATGGACTTTGGAACAAACCATCAAAGATTTAATTGATAAACAACGCCAAAAATTAACTACGAAGAAAGATTAATAGACTTCATTCAATTCATCTTCGTATAAATTGCGATTTTGTTTTGCCAATAAAATTTCTTCGACACGGCGTCTAGCGGTTACTAACTCTTGTGCATTCCGTTTGGGCTGATTATTAGAAACTGACATTAGACCTAACACAGACGCAAAAAAATCATCGATCCTTTCTTGAACTTCTACGTCAGCATCATTATCAGAATTATATAAGGCGCTATTTTGTGCCATGATGATATCCTCTCCTTAGATCCCCAAGTCTGCGACCCTGCAGATAAAGCCATTCTATTGCTAAAAAAGAATAAACGCAATGTGTATTAGCAATAATAAATAAAAAATTTGTATGAAATTTCTGGAACTTATGAGATTTGATCCAATCGTAAACAGAAGTGATATAGTTACGCTAGTGGTGTTATAGATATGTGGTGAAAATGGGATATACGCTATTTGTTTTTCAAAAGGCGCATTTCGTTTTGAGCTTCTTGTTATACACAAATCTTTTAGTGCCTGTGTCCACCATGGGTAATGGTGGGCACGGACATTTTCTAACTTCTTCCGCGATTTAGACGTACGTTTATACTGTACATTTTTTCCAGTATCGTGCTAATGTCCTTTGCTCATCTTAACAATAAGTTCGCATTTTAAAGTGAAAAAAACCTATATTTATTATTTCAATAGTTATGATAAAATACAGCCATTCGGGCATAAAGAGGGTAAAAAATGGCTATTTTATCGATTCAATCACATGTTGCCTATGGCTATGTGGGCAATAAAGCAGCAGTTTATCCATTGCAAGCAATGGGTTATGATGTTTGGCCTGTGAATACCGTACAATTTTCTAATCACACCGGCTATGGACAGTGGCAAGGCGAAATATTTAGTCAACAGCATATTCATCAAGTGATCCAAGGATTAAGAGAATTAAAATTGGTTTCTGCTTGTCAAGCGATTTTATCGGGGTATATGGGCAGCGCTGAGATTTGTCATGAAGTGGCTGCCACAGTCAAAGCATTTAAACAAGAGAATCCTAACATAGTGT
>CBFGYT010000165.1:0-4128 GCA_965653065.1 uncultured bacterium
AATTAGGGCAATAATATGCAATTAACTCGTTTGGTTTTAGCCAGCCGCAATCAAGGCAAGATAGAAGAATTGCAACCATTGTTAGCACCTTTAGGCATAGAACTTATTTCTCAAGCGGATTTAGGTATAGAATCTGTTGCCGAGACAGGTCTTACTTTTGTTGAAAATGCATTAATCAAAGCGCGCCATGTGTGTGAACGTTCTGGATTGCCAGCTTTAGCCGATGATTCAGGTTTAGCGGTGGATGCTTTAAATGGTGCTCCCGGAATTTATTCAGCACGTATTGCTGGAGAAAATGCTAATGATGAACAAAAAGTAGCGGCGTTATTACAACAGATGCAAGGGATCTCAGCAGATAATCGCCAAGGCAGTTATCACTGCGCTATTGTATTGATGCGTTACACGCACGATCCTATTCCTATTATTGTCGAAGGACATTTAAATGGTATGGTATTAGAAGCATCCTGTGGCGTACAGGGATTTGGCTTTGATCCAGTGTTTTATTTGCCGGAGCAACAATGCACCGTAGCACAATTATCATTAGAACAAAAAAATAAAATCAGTCACAGAGCGAAAGCGGTGGATAAGTTGCTAGTGAGGTTAAGTGAGCTAAAAAGTCAATGATAATTCGCTCTTAGAGATAGTTTGTCGCAATATGAAAAAATCTTTTGATCCAATTCCTCTCATTATAGGAAACGTACTTGATATTATTGAGCAACTGCCAGTCAATGTTTATTGGAAAGATATCAATGGAATACTCTTAGGCTGTAATCAAAATAATTTAGATAGTTTTAACATTCCCAGTAAAGAAGAATATATTGGTAAAACTGATTATGCTTTTTTTCCTAAAGAGCAAGCGGATAAATTAGTCCGTTTTGATCAAGAAGTGATTCGTACGGGAAAAACTATTATTGACGAAGAAGTCGTGACCAAATCCAATAATGAAAAAGCTATTTATCTTTCGATAAAACAACCCTTGCGAGATAGAAATAATATTATTGTTGGGCTTCTAGGGGTATCTATTGATATTACAGAAAGTAAAAAGAATCAATTAAAAGAATTGCAAGTTCTTAATACGATTATTAACTTAATGCCCGGAAATGTCTACTGGATGGATACACAGGGCTATTATTTGGGATGTAATCAAAATCAACTTTCTTCTGTAGAGTTCGTGTCGTCGGAACAATTTATTGGCAAACGTAATGTCGATTTATCTGGCTTTATTATTCCAGAAGCACTCGATCCAGTTAATAAAAAAGTGATGGAAACAGGGAAAACAATGATACTTGAAGAACCTGCTATCTTATCGGATGGCAGTGTGGCTACATATCTTTCAAATAAAGGTCCTATTTTTAATGAAGAAAATGAAGTTGTGGGGATGGTCGGCGTTTCTTTTGATATTACCGAGCGCAAAAAGCAAGAGGAAGAAGTCAAGCGCTTAAAAGAAGAAGCTGAAATGGCCAATCGCATTAAAACGGAATTTATTAAGGCCATGCAACATGATATCCAAACACCCGCAGCAGGGATATATCAAGCTTTACAACAGTTAAAGAAAAAAGAAAACAATACAGGCAATAAGCAATACTTAGAAATGCTATCGCAAATGAGTAAGCAATTATTGAATTTATGTAGTAGCTTTGTAGAAAGCACCGATGCAGAAATAGGTGAACATCCGTTAACAGTAACAGAGATCGATATTCGTCAATTGGCACGAGATGTGTTGGAGATGAATCAATATGCAGCGTTTAATAAAAGATTGGCATTACATTTAAAAATAACCGAGAGAGTACCACAATTCATTAAAACGGATAGCTTTAGATTACAAAGAATATTAATGAATTTATTAGGTAATGCCATTAAATTCACAGAGCAAGGGAAAGTAATGCTAGAAATAAATTGTATCGAAGAAGAAAAAAAATCCAAATTACATATTATAGTGAAAGATACTGGAATTGGCATAGCAAAAGATAAGCAAGGGATAATTTTTGATAAATATAGCCGAGTAGTCAGCGAAGATTTGCAATATCCTGGTTTTGGTCTAGGATTGTATATTGTGAAAAAATTTGTAGATGATTTGCTTGGGGAAATTCAAGTAAAAAGCGAATTACTGCAAGGAACTATGGTTTCTATAAAATTACTTAACGATAAATTGAAAAATATAACAGAAGCTAAGATAGATGAAGTTTTAATATCGCCATGGTAAACTTAAGTTGAAAATTGCAAGCAATTAAGATCCCCGCGTGCGCGGGAATGACAATGTACAACAATACTAACTTAGTTTCGCATTTTGAAAAGCGATAGATATAAATTATCTTATTTAAGTGTACCTCTAAATTATGCAAACAGAATTACATACAGCAATCTCCTTCCACCAACAAGGCCAGTTAGACGAGGCTAGAAAGCTATATCAAATTTTCTTAGAAAAATATCCTCAAGATATAGAAGCGTTGGTCTTACTGGCCATGGTATACATTCAAGAAAACAATTATACGGCCGCATTACCTTATTTCTTACAAGCAGAAACAGTCATGCCAGACCACGCACAAATACAAGTGCATTTAGGCAATACCTATAAATCGTTGCAACAATATGAATTAGCATTAACACATTATCAACAAGCATTAACATTAAAGCCAAAATATGCTGAAGCGCGCCATAATTTAGCAAACCTTTATGTTAAGATGGGAGAAACGGATAAGGCCATAGAACAATACCAACAAGCTATTGCTCTGAAAAGTGATTATGTGAGCGCTTATGATCATTTGGCACTATTATATTTACAACAGCAAAAAGCAAAAGAAGCGAAGCATTATTTTTATCAAGCGCATCAATTAGCACCTAACGATACCATGGCTTGTTATCATCTGGGTAATTTTTCTTTAGAAGAAAATCAATTCTCTCAAGCTTTGCACTATTATGAGGCAGGATTGCAGCAGCAACCAGACTATTTGCCTATTTTAATCAATTTAGCAGCAACGCATTTGAAAATGAATAATAAAGACAAGGCAGTTGCAGTGTATCGTCATATACTCACTGTCGATGCAGATGATGCTACCACACATATGAATTTAGCAGCGATTTACTTAATTGATAAAGATTATCAAAATTCAATTAAGCATTACAGCCACTTGTTACAAATAGATAAAACCAATTTCAATGCCCATTTTAATATGGGCGTTATTTTTATGGATAAAGAATGTTACGACATTGCCAGCGAACATTTTCAATCAGCTGTTGCCTTGTTACCAGATAATGCCGATGCACACTATAATTATGCGACTTGTTTATTAAAACAAAACTTACAACAAACGGCGCTATATCATTTACAGCAGGCTGCTAAATTAGCGCCAGATAATGCTATATTTCGTTTTCGACTAGCGGCAGTATCCGGGAGAGATAATCCGGCCATGCCCCCTACAGAATATATTGAAACTTTGTTTGATCGCTATGCCGAACGATTTGATAAAGACTTAGTCGAAAAGCTAAATTATCAAGCACCAACACTCTTATGTGACTTGTTAAAGAAACAGTTGTCGGAGAATGAGAAAATATCCATTTTGGATTTAGGCTGCGGAACAGGGCTGTGTGGTGAACAATTGCGTGTTATTGCTGGAAATTTGATTGGTATTGATTTGTCTTCTGGTATGTTAGAGATTGCCGAAAGCAAACGTATTTACGATGAATTAATTTGTGGCGATATCTTAACTATTTTTAAAGAAAGGCAATTCCAGGCCGATGCGGTTATTGCTGCTGACGTATGTATTTATTTCGGAGATTTGTTTTCATTATTTTCAGCCACGTATCAACATAGTAAAGTCAATGGCTGGTTTGTTTTTAGCTGTGAAGAAGGTGTGGACGATGATATATTTCATTTGACATCAACGGGACGCTATCAACATGGTAAGCCATATGTGACTAAAATATTGCAGCAAACGCAGTGGCAGTTAATTCATGATGAAGCAGTGACGCTGCGACAACAGCAAGGAAAAGCGGTGTTAGGGCGCGTGTATCTGTGTTATAAAAAGTAATATACCAGAAACACTTCAAGATGCGAAGTTTAACCACGGAACATAAACATCGTCATTGCGAGCTTGCGAAGTAATCCACCGTATATATGTGAATCTAAAG
>CBFGYT010000166.1:0-3993 GCA_965653065.1 uncultured bacterium
ACGATCACGACCATGATCATGAACATTGTGATCACGATCATCATGACCACGACCACTAAATTTAGAAGTAAGGATTAACTCATCATGGATAAAAAACATTTTTACGCTTGGCAAGAGCATATTGATAAAAACATTGGTTTAGTGCCTATTGTCGTAGAGCAAACAGCACGTGGCGAACGCGCTTATGATATTTATTCACGCTTGTTACAAGATAGAATTGTTTTTTTAGTAGGGCAAGTAGAAGACTACATGGCAAATTTAATTGCGGCGCAATTAATTTTCTTGGAGTCTGTGAATCCGGATAAAGATATTAATATTTATATTAATTCTCCCGGTGGTGTGGTAACAGCGGGTTTAGCGATTTATGACACCATGCAATTTATTAAACCGCATGTGAGTACCTTATGTATTGGTCAAGCGGCCAGTATGGGGGCATTTTTATTATGTGGTGGGGAAGCAGGTAAACGCTATTGTTTACCTAATTCTCGTATCATGATCCATCAACCGTTAGGCGGCTATCAAGGTCAAGCCACAGACATCGAAATTCATGCGCGCGAGACTTCTCTCTTGCGTGGCAGACTCGATTCTATTTTAGCGCAGCATACAGGGAAAACCGCTGAGCAAATCCATAAAGATACTGAGCGCGATAATTTTATGTCTGCAGAAGACGCGCTCAAGTATGGCTTAATTGATCAAATATTTTATAAGCGTGGTGGAACAATTCCTCAAACGCCTCTTGAAAAATAGATAGTGTGCCTTTATATCTATAAGATAGTATTAAGATACAGAAACCCTGCTTTGAAGAATAAAAATATTATTCTTCAAAGTGTTTTCTGTCGGCAAAAGGCCTATTGCAACTTGTTTTTAAATAAAAAATGCTATTTAGATAATCAAAGTGCTTTTATAGCGTATACTTTCAGTAAAGATGATGTATTCTAAAAGACTTGCAATGGCTACAGGTATAAGCTTGAGGAGCGAAATATGGCTAAAAAAGATAATGATGATACCATGGAAGAGGGCACTCTATTTTGTTCTTTCTGTGGAAAAAGCCAACATGAAGTACGCAAATTAATTGCTGGGCCTTCTGTTTTTATTTGTGATGAGTGTGTTGAGTTATGTAATGATATTATTCGTGAAGAATTGCAACAAGAAGAACATACCGATACCGATACGTATTTTCCAGTGCCTTCTGAAATTCATCAGATCTTAAATCAATATGTGATTGGCCAAGAGCATTCCAAAAAAGTATTTGCTGTAGCTGTATATAACCATTATAAAAAATTATTTTTCCCGCAACCTACGGTCACTTTAGACAGTGAAGTGGAATTAGGGAAAAGTAATATTTTATTGATCGGTCCAACAGGAAGTGGTAAAACTTTATTAGCAGAAACGTTAGCCCGTATTCTCAATGTTCCTTTTACCATTGCCGATGCGACAACTTTAACCGAAGCAGGATATGTGGGTGAAGACGTCGAAAACATTATTCAAAAACTGTTACAAAAATGTGATTATGATGTAGAGCGCGCGCAAAATGGAATTGTGTATATCGATGAAATTGATAAAATCTCTCGTAAAACCGATAGCCCATCATTGACTCGTGATGTTTCCGGGGAAGGTGTGCAACAAGCGTTACTCAAATTAATAGAAGGAACGGTAGCCTCTGTGCCCCCACAAGGCGGACGAAAACATCCACAACAAGAATTTTTACAAGTCGATACTAGCCATATCTTGTTTATTTGTGGCGGCGCGTTCTCTGGATTAGAAAAAATAATTCAAGACAGAACCGCTAAATCCAGCATAGGATTTGCAGCAACGATACGCAGTGAAGTAGATGAAAAACAAAATATTGGTGCTATTTTTGAAAAAGTAGAGCCGGAAGATTTAATTCGTTTCGGACTTATCCCAGAGTTTGTTGGTCGTTTGCCGGTCGTTGCCACATTAGATCAATTAAATGAAGCATCATTAGTGTCTATTTTGAAAGATCCTAAGAATTCATTGACCAAGCAATATCAACGCCTTTTTGATATGGAAGGGGTAGAATTAGAATTCAAAGCAGAAGCGCTGCAAGCAGTCGCTAAAAAAGCGTTAGAACGTAAAACAGGCGCCAGAGGATTACGCTCTATCTTAGAACATGTTTTGTTAAATGTGATGTATGAATTACCCGCATTAGAAAACGCTTCTAAAGTGGTGGTGAATGAAGACTGTATCTTAGAGAAAAGTGAACCGCAAATCGTTTATGAAAAAACAGATGAGGCTATCGCAAGGGATGAGCACCCTAAAAAAATGAAAAAAACAAAGCCGGTAGTGCAAAGAAAAGTAGCTGAATAAAATAAATTAAGGTATCAAAAATCATGTCAGAAGTAGAATTGCATCCGCATCAAAATTTAATCATGCCTACATTAGCTTTGCGTGATGTGGTGATTTTCCCCCATATGGTGTTGCCCTTATTTGTCGGGCGAGAACGATCCATTGCTGCATTAGAGAACGCTGCGCAAGGCGAGAAATGGGTATTTTTAACTGCGCAAAAAGATCCCGATCAAGATGATCCTAAAAGTGAAGACTTATATGAAATAGGCTGCGTCGGCCGTGTATTACAAATGTTAAAATTACCCGATGGTACGGTGAAAGTATTGGTAGAAGGATTACAACGCGGTAAAATCATCGAATATACTGAGAACACAGTTTACTATGAAGCGATGGTGGAAGTATTAGCCAGTAGCACGGTATCTGATCGTGAAAATGAAGTGTTAACGCATTTGATGCTATCAGAATTTGAATTGTATATTAAAACCAATCGTAAGATGCCTTCAGAAGTGCTTTCTTCTTTGATGGGAATTGATGAAGCCTCCCGATTGTCGGATAGTGTGATTGCGCATCTGCCTTTAAAATTATCCATTAAACAACATTTATTAGAAATACTAGATACCTCAAAACGAGTAGAAGAATTAGTAACCTGCATTTCTTCTGAGCTTGAAATTATTGAAATGGAAAATCGCATTAAAGGTCGTGTGAAAGGGCAAATGGAAAAAAGGCAACGCGATTATTATTTAAATGAACAGCTTGAAGCGATTAAAAAAGAAATCAGTGGCGATGAAAGCGGTCAGGATGAATTGCAACAATTAGAAAAGAAAATTGCGGCACTTCCCGAGCCTGCACATGAAAAAGCAGAATCAGAATTAAAGAAATTAAAAGCAATGCCCCCCATGTCGGCAGAAGCGAGCGTTTCTCGTAATTATTTGGATACTATCGTAAGTGTGCCGTGGACAGAGACTACACCCGTCAATAAAAATTTAAAAGAAGCGATTGCCACTTTAGAAAAGGATCATTATGGCTTAAAAGAAGTGAAAGAACGCATTATTGAATACATTGGTGTGCAACAACGCGTTAAAAAAATTAAAGGGCCCGTACTATGCTTTGTCGGACCTCCTGGTGTGGGTAAAACGTCTTTAGGCGAATCGATTGCACGTGCTACCGGACGACAATTTGCGCGAGTTTCTTTAGGCGGCGTACGCGATGAAGCTGAGATCCGTGGACACAGACGCACTTATATTGGCGCATTACCGGGTAAGATCATTCAAAAACTAATGAAAGTAAAAGTACGCAATCCATTATTCTTATTAGATGAAGTCGATAAGATGGCGATGGATTTTCGCGGCGACCCTGCTTCTGCATTATTAGAAGTATTAGATCCAGAACAAAACAATACATTTAATGACCATTATTTAGAAGTCGATTATGATTTATCCGATGTAATGTTCATTTGTACGGCGAACTCTTTAAATATTCCTGATGCATTATTAGATAGAATGGAAGTGATCCGTTTGGCGGGCTATACAGAAGATGAGAAAATTCATATTGCTAAAAAGCATTTGTTAGATAAACAAATGGCCTTACATGGATTAAAAAAGAAAGAATTTAGTATGTCCACTGAAGTGTTACAAGACATTATTCGTTATTATACTCGTGAATCTGGGGTGCGTAATTTAGAACGAG
>CBFGYT010000167.1:0-3990 GCA_965653065.1 uncultured bacterium
CAGTTTAAATCCAAATCGTCGCTACCAGAAGATCCTGCTTCAGATAAACGTTTTTTTAACGCTTCAAATTGACGTTGTAATTGTCCAACCCCTTGCTCTTCCATAATCTCTACTAATAATTGATATTCGCCACGGCCTTCGTAAAGACTAATTTGCGCTTTCACTATCACATGCATGCCGTCTTTGGGGGTAAAGGTCAAACGTCGGTTTTGGCTTTTAAACATGGCGCAACGAACTTGGGCAGCTTGATCTTTTAATGAAAAATACCAATGTCCGGAAGCTGCTTTTACAAAATTAGAGATTTCAGCTTCTACCCAAACACGACTAAACGCTAAGTTCAACGCTTCTCGTGCTTTGGCATTTAATGCGCTGACCGTTAAAATGTCGCGTTGTTCTTGCGTGAAGGCCGTGGCTGCGGTGGGGCTTAACACTTATTTTGGCTCCTCTTCTTCGCCACAGATCTTTAATTTATTGGTTTTCGCAAAATTTAAAATCGATTCATATAACTCAGGATGCGTAGTCTTTAGACTCTTATCTAGCATGACACATTTATTGCCGTCTTTCATGGCAGGGCGCAACAAGGGAGAATAAATAATACGGTGTTTGACAAATTTAGATAAGCCACCGCTCATGCGTTCTGCCCAATCGCTAGGGCGGAAGGTTTCACCGCTTTCGGTCACGCCTTCTATGATAATTTTTTTATCATCGTCATTATTGTCGTCTATCATAAAGTTATTTATCGCTCGTTTATTGCTATTGCAGATTGTTTCGTGTATGGTGAATTAAAGCTCTTTTACAAGTGTAACATAAATTTAAGGTCACAAACATGCATGCAGACAGAAGTCAGGACACAGAAACGCCTAAACCCAGACGCGGCATTTATCTTTTGCCCAATTTATTTACAACTGCAGCATTATTTGCTGGCTTTTACAGTATAGTCAATGGTATGCAAGGGCATTTGCATCGTGCGGCTATTGCTATTTTTGCCGCTATGGTCATGGATGGGTTAGATGGACGTGTGGCACGTCTAACGCACACGCAAACGTCTTTTGGTGTTGAATTTGATAGTTTATCGGATTTAGTATCCTTTGGCTTAGCGCCCGCATTAGTCAGTTATACTTGGTGTTTACACAGTTTTGGTAATCTAGGATGGTTAATCTCTTTTTGGTATGTGGCGGCAACGGCATTACGCCTAGCGCGGTTTAATACGCAAGTACTATTAGTAGATAAACGCTATTTTCAAGGATTACCTTGCCCGGCTGCCGCGGCAGTGATTGCCGGAACCATCGGCGTGACCTGTTGCCATTATCATTTGCCGCAAACGCTGATAGGCATTATCTTAGCGATTTTCTTAGTCACCTTGGGCATTTTAATGGTGAGTAATATCCGCTATTACAGTTTTAAAGAAAGCCCATTTAAAGATAAGGTTCCTTTTGTGACTATTATATTAGTAGTCCTAGGATTTGCTGCTATTGCCATGGCGCCTATGCTCATGCTATTTCTTGTCTTTTTAGCGTTCGCTATTTCTGGCCCTATCTTGACGTTAAAAACGTTGCGGGAAAAGAGATTATTGCGCAAGAAAGGGGAAGAGTAGAGGTTAAAATTAAAGAAACGTCATTATGTTGACGCCGTCAACATAAGAGGATATACTTTTTTATCTTGGTCTATTAAGAGGTATATCATGAAGAAAATCAGTATCACGCCTATTTTCTTAAGCATTGTATTTTTTAATACCTTCGTTGACTTAGGTCATAAAATAATCATTCAAAATAGCTTTTATATTACCAGCACGCCAGATCACTATACGATTATGGCCGCTATTATCAATGCCATGATCTTATTACCTTATATCGTCATGTTTATGCCGGCGGGTTTTATTGCCGATAAATTCAGTAAAACAAATGTCATGCGCTATACCGCTTTAGCTGCAGTGCCGTTAACGGTGTTCATTACTATTTTTTATTACGCCGGACTTTTTTGGCCTGCGTTTGCGATGACTTTATTACTAGGCATACAAAGTGCACTGAATTCTCCGTCCAAATATGGTTTTATCAAAGAGCATTTTGGTAATGAGCGCTTGAGTAAAATCAATGGGATTGTACAAGCCATTGTGATTGTGGCCATCATGGCGGGTACGTTTTTATTTTCCGTGCTATTTCAATATTTCTTTCCCAATGTCAATTGGTCTGAAACCTTAGCCATCAGTAAAGCGCATATTGTGCAAACCATAGCGCCCGTCGGATTTTTATTAATTATTGGTAGTAGCTTAGAAGCTTGGTTAACATGGCGATTACCGGTATATACTGCCAGCGATGCTAAAGCGCCATTTAATTGGCAACAGTATTTTAAATTTACTAAAGAAAAAGAATTTTTAAAGTTAGCTTATAGCGATACGACAATTTGGGCGGCAATCATCGGGCTTGCTGCATTGTGGTCTATAGGACAAGTGTTATTAGCAAATTATGGTGCGTTTCTAAAAGAGCATGTAGCCAATCCTTCGCCTAGCTTTGTCAATGGCACGATTGGTTTAGGCAGCATTGGTATTTTATTCGGTGCTATTTATGCGGGGCGCGTGTCTAAAAACTATATTGAAACGGGCTTAATTCCTTTGGGTGCGATGGGGGTGACATTGTCGTTACTATTTTTGCCGCATGTCACGAATAAAATCACGATCCCTTTCTTATTTTTAATTTTTGGGTATTTTTCAGGATTGCTGATGGTGCCTTTAAATGCGTTGATCCAATACAACAGCAGCAGTAAAAATCTAGGAAAAATATTATCCGCTAATAATTTTATTCAAAATGTCGCTATGATCAGTTGTTTGGTAATAGTAGCGTTTCTCGCCAAAGAGAAAGTCAATACCATGATGATGATGTATGGCTTATTAGGGTTAGCCATTGTTGGGTGTGGTTATGCGATTTGGCGCTTACCACAATCGCTGTTGCGTTATTTAGTCTATCTGTTTATCTCGAAATTTTATCGTATCAGTGTACAAGGATTCGATCATATTCCAGCAAAAGGGGGCGCTTTATTATTGGGAAATCATACCAGTTTCTTAGATTGGGCGATTATTCAAATTGCCAGTCCTAGACCGGTGCGCTTTGTCATTGAACGCAGTATTTATCAAAGATGGTATTTGCATTGGATCTTAAAACATTTAAAAATGGTGCCAATCTCTAAATCAGCCAGTAAAGATGCGATCAGCGAAGTGGGGGCGGCGATTGATGCGGGCGATATCGTTGTCTTGTTTCCCGAAGGATTTATTACACGCAATGGTCATGTTGGTAATTTTCAGCGGGGCTTTGAATTGATAGTCAAAGAACATCCTTGCCCTATCATTCCATTTTATTTGCATGGATTATGGGGCACGATGACCTCTTATGCCAAACGACGCAGCTTGAAATCAACACGCGGCCATTTGCGACGAGTGAGTATCACGTTTGGTGATATGATAACTAAACCGATTGATGCGGCAGAATTAAAACGAGTGGTGATGAATTTAAGCTATACGACTTGGGATCACTATGCTAAACAATTACCAACGATACAACATCTATGGTTACAACGTGCCAAACAAATGAAATCGAGTGTGGCCATAGTCGATGGTGAACGTACTGTGTCAGGCTATCAAGGTATAGTCTTGAACTGGGCATTGCAAAAAGCGTTAAAAGCAAAAATAAATCAAGATACTTCTATAGGACTACTATTACCACCGTCTTTAGGTGGAATTTTAAGTAATCTAGCGTTACTTTCTGCTGGAAAGAGTGTAGTGAATTTAAATTATACGGCATCGCCACAAGCGTTATCGCATATGCTAACAAAAGCATCGATAAAAACCATTATCACGTCTAAGCTATTTATCAAGCGAGTGCAAGGCAAAGGATTTTTACCCGAAGCGATCCTACAAACAGTCCATTTGATTTATTTAGAAGATATTTTTGCGAGCTTATCTAAAGCTAAACTAGTATTAAAATCCATTTGGGTGCGATG
>CBFGYT010000168.1:0-3976 GCA_965653065.1 uncultured bacterium
TAATTTTTCTACCACATTAATACGCGGCGATAAAGTAGGTTTGATCGGCCCAAATGGCGTAGGCAAAACAACGCTACTGCGTGTTTTATTAGGCGAATTAGTACCGCAAACAGGTAAAGTAAAGCATGGCACTAAATTACAAATTGCTTATTTCGATCAATTGCGCTCGCAATTAGATGAAGAAAAGTCTGTTGCCGATAATGTAAGTTACGGCGACCAATATGTGATGGTGAATGGCAAGTCTTTGCATATCATGAGCTATTTGCAAAACTTTTTATTTACGCCAGAGCGCGCGCGAACACCGGTCAAAGCATTATCGGGTGGGGAGCGCAATCGTTTATTATTAGCCCGCTTATTAAGTAAACCCTCTAACGTATTAGTACTAGATGAACCTACGAATGATTTAGATATGGATACTTTAGAATTATTAGAAGAATTGTTGGTAGACTATGACGGCACGGTATTACTGGTAAGCCACGATCGCAGCTTTCTAAATAATGTCGTCACCAGCACTTTGGTGTTTGAAGAAAATGGCCATATTCAAGAATATGTCGGCGGTTATGAAGATTGGCTAAGACAGCGCATTGTTGCAGAGAAAAAGCGTAATGAATTGCCGACTAAAGTTGCACCGGTAAAAAAGAGCGAACAAACACATCAAGATAAAAAAGCATTACGTAGCTTAGAGCAAAAAATTGAAAAGTTAGAAGCAAAGCAAAAAGAATTAGAATCCACATTGATGGATGAGTCTCTCTATACACCAGAAAAAGCCAATCAAGTGACAGCGTTACAACAAAAGTTGGCCGATGTTCAATCGCAATTGAAAGTATTGATTGCAGAGTGGGAACAGTTGATGTGATCGTTTTAAGAGATACTTCCTTGACTTAATACCTTATAGGGTATAATATTATATTTATACCCTGTAAGGTATTATTATGAACTTATCCCCTACAAGGTATAAATATAATATTATACCCTTCAGGGGATAATTCTGAATGGGAGAATGCAACATCATGCTGATACGCTTACCTACAGACTTGGCGCACATTGCTATTGAACAACGTAAAAAACTACGACTGTCACAAGCTGAAGTAGCTGATCTTGTCGGCTTAAAACAAAAAACCATCTCCGCATTTGAGAATAATCCAGATGGCACACAGCTGGCCACCGCTTTTAGAATATTATCTGCTTTACAACTAACACTACAAGCAAAAGAAAAAAACCAAGACAGCGCTGACATAACCGATTGGAATAGTGAGTGGTAATGATGAAATATCGTAGGCTCTATATTTACATGAATGGCATAAAAGTTGGTTTTCTTGATAAAGCAGAGCGTGGCGTCATGACTTTTTCTTATGAAAATGCTTGGCTTAACATGGAAAATGCTCGTCCTATTTCATTATCAATACCTTTGCGAAGTATCCCTTATACTGGCGATATTATTTATAACTTTTTTGATAATTTACTCCCTGATAATGACAGAATTAGACAACGGCTACAAACTAAGTTCCATACACACACCACTCATCCTTTTGATTTGTTAGCAGCCATCGGTAGAGATTGTGTTGGCGCATTAC
Source organism: uncultured bacterium (assembly GCA_965653065.1). Classification (GTDB taxonomy): domain Bacteria; phylum Pseudomonadota; class Gammaproteobacteria; order UBA1113; family UBA1113; genus VFKP01. The sequence goes on from CBFGYT010000168.1 coordinate 1,575, forward strand.
AAATCATTGAAGATGAAGAGTTCATAGCCACGAGAAATATTCTGGCAAAACCATTAAACAAAAATAACATTGCTGCAATATTAAGTCATTATCAATATAATCCTCTAAGAGCGCAAGATGATTTCGAAGAGTTTAGAATTTCAATTGCCGGTGTCCAAGAAAAAAACGGCTTTTTTGAAATATCAAGGCAAATGGCAAATACCATTAGGCGAAACTCCTACCAGCCATATTTTTAAATTGCCCATAGGTGTCATCCCTCATCAACAAATAGATTTACGTGATAGTTGTGAAAATGAGTGGCTATGTTCACAGATTGCAAAAGCATTTGACTTTCCCGTTGCAGAATCTAGCATAGCGCAATTTGACGACGTAAAAGTATTAGTGGTAACAAGATTTGACCGTCAGTTTTCTGCCGATTGCAATTGGATAGTTCGATTACCTCAGGAAGATATGTGTCAAGCACTAGGGATCTCTTCTAATTTGAAATACCAATCTGAAGGGGGCCCTAGTATTAAAGAGATTATGGATTTACTGTTAGGCTCCGAAGACGCACTGCAAGACCGTGAACTATTTTTTCGCGCGCAAATATTATTTTATTTGCTTTGTGCTATTGATGGTCATGCAAAAAATTTTAGTGTCTTCATCGGTCCAGAAGGTCGTTATCGATTAACGCCTTTATATGACATAATATCTGCTTATCCTTTAATATATAAAAAACAGCTATCCGCACATAAAGTCAAAATGGCAATGGCTATGTATGGCAAAAATGTACATTATCGATGGCATGAAATACAACGTAGACACTTTTCTGAAACAGCTAAAATAATTCGCTTCTCAGAAAAAAAAGCAACACATTTATTGGATGACATGTTAGAACATGTTGATATTGTTATTAGAAGAGTCAGCGACCTCTTGCCTTCTCACTTTCCCGAAGAAATAGCATCATCCATCTTCAATGGCCTCTTAAAAGCTAAAAATCATTTGTCGAAGTAAAGCAAAAATCCCCGGCTTAAGAATTCTTAAGCCGGGTTTAAATATGATGACCACAGGCTTTGATTGCTTACGCAATCTCATACAGTTTACTCAGCGACATAAACACTACTTCTCGTGCTAAAGAATATTAGAATAGCTTTTTTCTTCATGATAGCATTTACGTATGAACACTTAAGTTAAGCATAAGTGCGGCTTTTCGCGCTTTGTATTGGTCGTAATTAAAATGAATTATTGAAAAGCCCTTAACTTGGCAAAAAAGAAACATAGGCCGGCAACTTAAAAAGTTAGCCCGTGATTAAAACGGAAGTGCATTTTTAATCACACTTTTTGCTCGACGAGTAAAGCCTCAGTTGCTTAAGTCTCTGTTGTTTTATGCCCTAAGACTATAAAATCATTTCAGTGCGACCAAAGCCACTTTACTTATTTTCGCGCAATAACACACCATATCGCTGTTGTAACAGCAAAATAGCACCATTATCGATTGAAAAGTGAGCAAATTGTTTCCGCTTACCGTTAGGAACCCTGTAAGCTTCTTGTGCGAAGGCGTTAGGTGAGATACCATGCATTTTAGCCATTGGCAATCCTCCATTGATTGTTAGTGGTTAGCAGCTTGTCAGGTGTTGGTGCACTTGGCAAGCTGTGCTTACTTCCTATCAGTAAGCAACATCATAGAACGATTCGACACCGTTCAATAGCCATTATGAACTTTTTTAGAGTATTGTCAATAGGTTTTATTCATTTTTGATTTTATTATTTTTTATTATAAAATTTTGTTAGTCATTCGTGTAAGTTGTTGTAAAAGTAGCGTTTAATTTATCAAGCGCCGATCGCTAGCGTAGCAGTCCCTTATTTTTTACAGTAAAGCACTGCAAAAACCAAATCAATCTCTATTTTTTGTCCTTGACTTAGTTATTCGTGTTATTTGATAATAGCCTATCACAATCAAACAATTTATTATTAAGAGAGACATCATGCCCCGCAGTGAATCTTGGAAAAAAATTAAGACTATTATTCATAACAAGAGAAGCAAAAAAGAAATCCCAGATCTTCTTAATGCGATCGGTATGGAAATCAATGATCAGGATGAAACTGGTAAAAGCCTACTTGATTATGCTGTCGTTGCGAACGACACAGATCTTTGTATCACTCTAGTCCGCACTATGATCCAAAATAACTTAGATAGAGAAAAAATTCCAGCTCTTCTTGAAAAAATCGGTCCGAAAATCAGTGCGCATGATAACATGGGCAAAAGCTTGCTTGATTACGCTGCCGCTGTAAATGACACAGCTCTTTGTATTACTCTAGCAGAATGGGGAACTGATTTGAATTGGCCACAAGCAAAAGATCAAACGCCTCACAATTATAGAGAACTTAAAACTAGGCAGGAAGGGCAAGTCATTGCTCATACG
>CBFGYT010000169.1:0-3953 GCA_965653065.1 uncultured bacterium
ACCGCTGTTAAGCATTTTCCATTGAGCCAACCCGCTTGGCCTAAAGTAGATGTGTTGTGGTTGATATACGCGGGTTTGTAAATTATTCATATCTATAATCCATTTTATTTCGATTTAACATTCATTTTTTATTGAAGATCGCTCTATCCTCATTATATTTCAAAGTATATTGAGTCTATACCATCAATAATTTATCAATTAACGCCATATGCCTATCAACTGCACCCTGATTTTGTTGCACCACTTGTTGTCCATGGCTCCCTAATTGCGTTCGTAAGGCACTGTCTTGTAATAATTGTAATACTGTATTTGCTAAACTCTTAGCATCTGTGACCACTCTTAACGCATCAGCTTCTTGTAATAATCTAAAAATCTCATTGAAATTAAAAATATGTGGCCCAGTAAGCACGGGCAATCCCAACATAGCGGGCTCTAATAGATTATGACCGCCTAAAGAAATTAAACTGCCCCCCACAAAGGCCACATCTGCTGAAGCATAATAAGCAAATAATTCTCCCATACTATCTCCGACCACAATATGTGTCGTTGCGGAAATCGCAGTATCTTCACTGCGTAAAGCCACATTCAATCCTTGTCGCTTTGCTGCAGCGGCAATCTTAGTAAATCGCTCGGGATGTCTAGGCACCCACAGTAATAATGCATTGGGCAATGCTTTTAAAATTAAATGCGCAGCTTTTAAAATACTGTCTTCTTCTCCTTCGTGCGTACTTGCCGCAATCCACACGGGTCGCATTTCTCCCCACCGTTGACGAAATACATGTGCTTGTTGAAAATTACTTTCGGGAATCACCATATCGAATTTAACGGAGCCCGTCACCACCAATTGCTGTGACGTCGCGCCTAATGCGGCAAATCGATTGGCATCGTCTTTTGTTTGCGCAGCAATTGCCTGAAATGAATTTAAAATAGATCGCATCCAACAACGAATTTTTTGATAGCCGCGCAGTGATCGCGCCGATAAGCGCGCATTCGCTAATAACACCGGCAATTGTTTTGCTTGACAGACATGCAATAGATTAGGCCAAATTTCTGTTTCCATAATGATAAGTATCTTTGGTTTTTTAATGGTAAGAAATCGCTCTATGGCCCGTGGTAAATCATATGGAACAAAACAATGTTGAATGCTGTCATCAAACAACGCATCGACTCGCTCAGCACCGGTCACCGTCATGGTGGTGATGACAATGGGATATTGTGGGTATTGGCTTTTTAATTTCTTGACCAATGGCACGGCGGCAATCACTTCGCCCACAGAGACTGCGTGTAGCCAAATGCCGCCTTGATTACGGTTATCACAATAGCCAAAACGTTCTTTTAAGCGAGCTATTTTTTGCTTACGGACTATCGCTTTCCACCATAATCGCAGCAAGACCAAAGGCATCAAGAGATAAGCAAAAAGAGTGTAAATTCTGCGCACAAATAACCTCTATTTAGTTTTATTTAGTATATCATTTTTCTTAAGAGCAATACTATTTTTATACTAAGTTAACATTTGCAGAATTAATTGCCCATAGCTTTGATATAGGATTTTTGATATATTTAAGGCGAAATAACTATGAATTATAGGAAATTTGGATGCCCACTGTCTTAAGAATCAAAGGATATCGCTTTTCTTTTTCAGTTTGGAAGGTAATGAACCACCACATATACACGTAGAAGAAAACGATAATGTAGCCAAATTTTGGTTAGAACCTATTCAATTAGCAAGTTCCTTTGGTTAGAACCTATTCAATTAGCAAGTTCCTGTGGCTTTAGAAGCCATGAATTAGCGGAACTGCGGAAATTGGTAATAAAACACAGCCCACTCTTTTGGGAGAAATGGAATGAGCACTTTAGCAATTAAATTTGATGATCATGCAGTTGATGTCAACTTTACTAAAACATCTTTACATTTAATTTTGGCGGATGGCCGTGAAATTTCTGCCCCTTTAGAATGGTTTCCTCGATTAAGAGATGCCTCCGTTTCCAAACGAAAGAATTGGCGCTTGATTGGAAATGGCATTGGTATTCATTGGCCCGACATAGATGAAGACATTGCTGTCAATACACTCATGCGCGGATATGATTAAGTATTCTTTTCAAATGGGCAGAACCCTGCAAACCAGCTATAATTCAAGATAAGAAGAAGGATGGATTGAATATTCAGAGGGAGTATTTTTTATATCCAATTGAAAAATAAAGGATTTTTATGTATAAGCATATTTTATTGGCCACCGACTTAACGAAAGACAGCAATATTGTTGCCAAAAAAGCCAGTGAATTAGCCAAATTATACCATGCTAAATTGAGTCTCGTGCATGTGGTTGAATACATGCCGCCTTTTTATGGTATTGGCGAAGTCACCATTCCTATTGACGTAGCCGCTGAAGATAAATTAGAAGAAGATGCACGTAAAAAGATCATCGCTTTAGCTCACAAATTAGAATTAAAGAAACCGTTAATGTGGATATTAGCGGGCGACAAACACGCTGAAATCGTCAACGTTATACAAGATAATCATATTGATCTATTAGTCTTAGGTGGTCATCATCACCATAGTTTGCATTTAGTCTTCGGCGGCTCTTTACCTGAAATTATGGTACATCATCTATTATGCGACATCGTCGTGGTAAATCTGGAACGTAACTCATAAATGGCTACGTATGTCATCGGCGATATTCAAGGCTGTTATAAAACACTACGCGCATTATTAAAACTCTGTCATTTTAATCCCTCTCAAGATCGTTTATGGTTGGTAGGCGATGTTGTAAATCGTGGTAAAGGCTCTTTAGAAGTATTATTATTTTTACATGATTTAAAAGAGAGCGTCACTCTTGTCTTAGGCAATCATGATTTACATTTGTTAGCTGTCTTTGCTGAATTGGCTTCTTTAAAGAAAGGCGATACTTTAGAAGAAATTTTAAATCATCCAGAAGCGGAAATGTTATGTACTTGGTTACGACACCAACCGTTGTTATATCATGATATTCAGTTCAATACTGTGATGACGCATGCGGGATTATATCCCCTCTGGGATTTAACAACGGCCACGCGCTTGGCACAAGAAGTAGAGTCTCTATTACAAAGTGATCACTATATTGATTTTCTTAAAGTCCTCTACGGTAACCATCCTGATAATTGGCACGACAGCTTAACGGGTTTTGATCGCGCGCGCTTCATCATCAATGCATTTACGCGCATGCGTATTGTCAATCCACAAGGACAATTAGAATTTGGCTATAAGGGCACCTTAGAAAAAATCCCTCATGGCTATCGCCCGTGGTTTGAGTTTCCATTACAACTTCCTCATAACACGCGCTTATTATTCGGTCACTGGGCACAATGTATATTGCCATTGCCTTATCATAATTTATTTTTATTAGATACGGGATGCGTATGGGGACGACAATTAACTGCCATGCGATTAGAGGATGAAAAGATCTTTTGTGTGGAATCGCAAGAGTGATCTATACCCATTACACTTCAAAATGCGAAGTAAAGTTATCGTATCCACGTGCCGTCATCCCCGCGTGCGCGGGGATGACAACGCACAACAATGCCAACTTAAGTTAGCATCTTCACGTGCGTTGGTCTATATTCAAAAACCTCATCAACTTTGTCCTAAATACCGATCTTTCACTTTCACATAATGTGCCGCACTATATACGATACGTTCTTTTTCTTCTTCTGTTAAAGGCCTTTTCATGATAACAGGACTGCCAAAATACAAATAGCCGCTGGCTAATACTTTATTTTCTGGTACTAAACTACCGGCACCGATAATAACATCCGATTCAATGACCGCACCATCTAAAATAATAGTTCCCATACCAATTAACACTCTATCGTGTACTTGGCAGCCATGTAACATCACACGATGTCCTGCCGTCACATCACTGCCTATTTGTAATGGACTTCCCGCTGGATTCAGCGGTCCTTGATGCGTAACATGC
>CBFGYT010000170.1:0-3938 GCA_965653065.1 uncultured bacterium
ATGAGACACCCGCGCCTGAAAAAGAAGACGATGAAGTCGCGTCTCCAGCAGCAGATGAAAAAGAGGGAGATTAACATGGCGATATCAGCAAGTTTAGTAAAAGAATTGCGGGAACGTACTGATGCTCCCATGATGGATTGTAAGCGTGCTCTGGAAGAAACCAGTGGCGATATTGATGCAGCGATTCAGTTATTGCGTGAAAAAGGCGCTATTAAAGCGGCTAAGAAAGGCGATCGTATTACTGCAGAAGGCTTAGTTGCTTTTGCAGTGAGTGATGACCGTCATTCAGCGGCGATTGTTGAAGTTAATTGTGAAACCGACTTTGTGGCGAGAGCAGAAGACTTTATTCAATTTACGCAAGAAGTGGCGCAGTTGGCGTTACAACAAGAGATCAACGATCTAGAAGCCTTGAATCGTGCGCATTTAGATAAAGAAAACGTGACCGTAGAAGCCAAACGACAAAGCTTAATTGCTAAGTTAGGCGAAAATATCAATGTACGGCGCATTGCTTTAGTGACGAATAGTGGTTTAGTAGGCGCTTATAGTCACGGCAGTCGCATAGGTGTATTAGTCAGCATGAAAGCGGGTAGCGCAGAATTAGCTAAAGATTTAGCGATGCATGTAGCGGCATTACAGCCTTTAGTGGTTCGTCCTAGCGATATTTCTGCAGAAGTTGTGGCTAAAGAACGTGAAATTTATACCGCACAAGCAGCCGATAGTGGCAAGCCTGCCGATATCATTGCCAAAATGGTCGAAGGTCGTATCAGTAAATTTGTCGATGAAGTCAGTTTACTGGGGCAACCGTTTGTGAAAGATCAAACGATTAAAGTTGCTAAAGTATTAGCAGATCAAAAAGCCGATGTCGATCGATTTGTGCGTTTCGAAGTAGGTGAAGGCATAGAAAAGCAAACCGTAGATTTCGCCACTGAAGTCATGGCACAAGTCAAAGGATAGGAGTCATAATGAGCGGTAATTCGATTCAATCGCGCTATAAACGCATTTTACTTAAAATGAGTGGTGAAATATTGATGGGTAATTCTCAATTTGGGATTGACCCGGCGGTGTTGGATCGAATTGCCAGCGAAGTGACTGAAATTGCACGCTTAGGCATAGAAATTGGGATCGTGATGGGTGGCGGTAATTTATTCCGCGGTGAAACTTTAGCGAAAGTAGGATTAGGCCGCGTGACCGGTGACCACATGGGAATGTTGGCTACGACGATGAATGCATTAGCATTGCGCGATGCCGTTGAACGTGCAGGAATAGAAACGCGGGTGTTATCGGCGATTACGATGACGGGATTAGTGGATCCTATGGATATGCGTAAAGCCGATTATCATTTGCGTCATGGTACTATTGTTATTTTTTGCAGTGGTACCGGTAATCCATTCTTTACCACAGACTCAGCCGCAAGTTTACGCGCAATTGAAATTGGTGCCGATGTTTTGTTAAAAGGCACTAAAGTGGATGGCGTTTATACGGCGGATCCTGCTAAAGTGACTACGGCGAAACGCTATAGCCAATTAAGTTATCGAGAAGTGATTGAAAAAGATCTACGCGTGATGGATACCACGGCCATTTGCATGTGTAGAGATCATGAATTACCTATCATTGTTTTTAATATCAATAAACCACATGCCTTAAAGCGTATTATGCAAGGGCAAGATGAAGGAACTTTGATCCATACTACACAATCGGTATTAGTGACTCAGCCTTAAAAGGAAGCAGCATTATGTTAAATAGTATTTATTCTGATGCGTCTCAGCGCATGCAAAAGTGTATTGACACATTGCACCATACATTGATGAAAGTGCGTACCGGACGTGCTCATCCTAGTTTGTTAGATTCTATTAAAGTTTCTTATTATGGTAATGAAACACCTTTAAATCAAGTGGCCAATGTGACGTTAGCAGATGCGCGGACTATTTTGATTACACCGTGGGAAAAAAATATGGTCGCGCCTATTGAAAAAGCGATTTTAGCGTCTGACTTAGGATTAAATCCAACAACAGTAGGAACCATTATCCGTGTGCCATTACCGCCTTTAAGTGAAGAACGCCGTAAAGAATTAATTCGTCATGTCAAAGTTGAAGGTGAAAATGCGAAAGTAGCGATACGCAATGTGCGTCGCGATGCCAATACACAACTCAAAGATTGTTTGAAAGATAAAAGCATCAATGAAGATGAAGACAGACAAGGACAAGAAAAAATTCAAAAATTAACCGATAAGCATATCGAAGAGATTGATAAAATCCTAGGCCATAAGGAAGCAGAATTGCTGGAGGTCTAGCCAATGGAATTGCCACAGCATATTGCGATTATCATGGATGGGAATGGTCGCTGGTCTAAAGAGCGCGCAAAGCCACGTCATTTTGGTCATAAAGCCGGATTAGAAACCTTAAAAAAAATCATTGAAGCAACGGCTAAACACGGTATTCCATATCTAACGGTATTTGCTTTTGGCATAGAAAATTGGTTGCGTCCGAGCGAACAAGTCAATTATTTGATGAGTCTATTTTTAACAGCTTTGCGACGCGATGTAGGGCGCTTGCATGAACACGGTATTCGCGTTTGTTTTATTGGCGATCGCCAACGTATTCATACAGATTTAATTCACAGTATGGAAGAAGCTGAATCCTTAACCAAACACAATGATAAAATGACTTTAATCGTCGCGTTTAATTACAGCGGTCGTTGGGATATACAACAAGCCTGTCAACAGTTAATTCGGCAAGTGGTTGCCGGCGAAATCCATGTATCTCAAGTCAGTGAAACATTGATTTCACAACAGCTCTCTACGATGCATTGGCCTGATCCCGATCTATTTATTCGTACCAGCGGTGAACAGCGGTTAAGTAATTTTCTATTATGGCAATTAAGCTACGCCGAACTGTACTTTACAGAGAAGCATTGGCCCGATTTTGATGAAAGCGAATTGGATAAAGCCATTGAATTTTATGTCACTCGCGAGCGTCGTTTTGGCAAAACCAGTGAGCAAATAGGAGATAATGATGCTTAAGCAGCGGATTTTGACAGCGTGTGTGTTAATTCCTCTAGCGTTGGCGGGCATTTATTTTTTGCCGGCGTATTATTTCTTTTTAGCAGGGTGTGGGATAGTGCTATTAGCGGCATGGGAATGGTGTACGCTCATGAATGTGCACGCCGTTTCTCATAAAGTCATCTATTTGGCTTTTATGGCTGTATTTTGTAGTTTTGTTTGGTTCTTACCCTATCAATGGTTTGTTATATTAGGCTGTGTACTCTGGATGGCGTTATTGATTGCTTTTCTACGCTATCCTAAAGAAGTTTCTTTGTGGCAGCGTCATCTTTGGTTACGCATTGTGGTGGGCAGTATTCTATTAATTTCTTTTCTAGCCAGTATATTGGTTTTACAACAACAATCGCCTATTTTTGTCTTTGTGCTTTTTGGTATCGTTTGGGGCATGGATTCCGCGGCTTATTTTGTGGGGCGTGCTTATGGCAAAACGCCACTGGCGGCTACCATCAGTCCAAAAAAGACGCGCGAAGGGTTGATTGGTGCCTTTATAGTTGTTTTTGTGTTGTCTATTCCCTTAGTGTTCCTCGTGGAACCTTATTGCGAATCTAAATTGATCTCATTTATTGTGATTATGATCACGGCAGGGATTTCGGTATTAGGCGATCTGGTTGAAAGTATGGCCAAACGCGTGTATGACATAAAAGACAGTGGCAATTTATTACCAGGACATGGTGGGATTTTAGACCGAATTGATAGTTTATTAGCCGCATCCGTTTGTTTTTGTTTGGGGCAAATGGTGTTGTCGTCGTTGGCGGTGTGGAATTAAGAGAGTGTATACTAGCTGCACCTTGTAAAATGGATATATGTGAATTTAAAGTTGAAACACGAGATAAGCGAGATCTACCCCCTCTCCCGCGCTAGGAGTTTTGCTATTATAATG
>CBFGYT010000171.1:0-3922 GCA_965653065.1 uncultured bacterium
TGTGGGTTTATTACTTGCTTTTGCCATACTGCTGTTGAGCTGGCCATTTTCATTTAAAAATATGATGATCATTTCTTCTTGTCTAAATCTATTACCTTTATTTTATTTACGGCATACTTCTGTTGACCCAACACCTCATAAACGTGCTACTTCTTCAGAGCGTATGCGCTTTTCTTTTGCTGCTCTTTTTCATTTAGCATTATTATTTGTCGGTGGATTATTATTGGCACAAACCACAGCGACTTATTGTTTATATTTGACAGCGCAGTTTCCTACATTGGGTTTACGTGCTTTTATCTTTTTTATGATCATCAACATGATTGCCATGCAATACTTACAGCGCCCGATCTTATATTTAGGCAATCGTTTTGACAAATCGGTGCGTGCTGGCGCAGGTATCTTATTGTTAGGGATCAGCGCTTATGTCATGAGTGTCGCGCATGCTTTTTCATTAGTGATCTTAAGTGCACTCTTGTACAGCTTAGGCGAAATGTTATTTATCACCATGATGCAACAACTGTGCAATGCGTATATTTTCAATATCAAGGCAATACGGTTTCATGGCTTTGATACTATTTTGACTGTCAGTTTTATTGTCGGTGTCAGTTTAGGCGCTTATATTTATCACTTGTTTGGTGCTGCTACATTGTGGCTTAGCTGTGCCTATTTGGGAATAGCCGGATTTATTGCCGTCAGCGTATATACTATTTGTGTTTCACAGCTGCATTTAAAATAGCTTTTGAAATATATGTGAATCTAACGTCAAAATTTTAGCTTATTGTGTGCTGAACATCATTTAATCTTGGATTAAGCACAGATCCTTAATTTCACCTTGATCTATCCCCTCTCCCGCGCTAAGCGCTTTGCAGATATAACGACGCTTTTTGCGGGAGAGGGTTAGAAGGCGTATTGACATCACCGTCGTAATGGTGTACCATTACAAAAATATGTGCTGAGGGCTCTTGATTATGACCGACGAGGACTGGTTAAATTTTGTTCGAATTTGTGCAAAAGAGCGTGATAATACACGTTTACAACAGTTATTCGACTTTTTTTTAACCCACGAAGAGCGGCAAAGTATTGCCACTCGTTTGTCTTTAACCAAAGCCTTATTAGCGGAAGAAATGACGCAACGAGAAATGGCAGAACGTTTACATATCAGTATTGCCAAAATCACTCGTGGGTCGAATGAATTGAAGCGTTTAACGGCTGCTGAGAAAGCGCAGTTGAAGAAATGGTTAGACAAAGAGTGAGGTTTAGCTCTGAGTCGCTGAAATTCTTTTATGCTGTCATTCCCGCGCACGCGGGAATCCAGAGAAAAGAGGTATAAAACGTGAATTTAAAACTGGATCCCCGCGTGCGCGGGGATGACAATTCACAACAGAATAAACTAAAACCGCAGTAATTCAAAAAACGGTTAGTATACATTAAAAATAGAATGGAGCTTTAATTATGAAAAAAATAGTAACGTGTATACTGCTCGCCAGCATATTATCCTTAACGGCTTGCAAAAATGGTAGCACATCGACAACTAAGACAATCAATCAAGCTAATCCCATTGAAGTTGGTATTATCATTCCTATAGAACATCCCGCTATGGATGAAATTACCAAAGGGTTTGAAAATACTTTATCTGCTACGCTAAATAAGCCTATCGAATACACTGTGATGCGTGCGCAAGGGGATATCAATTTGCAACGTTCGATGATTTTACAATTACAACAAAATCCCAATATTACTTTATTAGCCCCCATTGCTACGCAAACAACGGAAATGACGGCTGCCATGGTAGAAGACAAACCGATCGTCGGTATAGCTGCATTATTGCCAGATAGCGTGCGACAAAAAAGTCAATTGGCATTAGTCAACGATGAAATTACCCCCACTCAAATCATCCATTTTATTCATGCCATTTATCCTAATAAAACGCACTTTGCTTTAGTCTACCATAATGATGATAAAATACAGGCGCAAGCGGATGAAGCCGTTGCTGCCGGACAAAAATTAGGAATAACCATAGACAAACGCATGATATCGGTGCTGCCCGATTTATACAGTGTAGCACAATCTTTACCGCCACAAACTGAAGGGATTATTATTTTAAAAGATGTGACGGTGGCGAGTGGCATTGCCACCCTCGCTAATGTAGCCGACAAAAAGCATATTCCATTAATCAGTGCTGACGATGGCACGGTGCAAAATGGATCGGGATTTGCTTTAGGTGTTAAAGAATATCAAATTGGGGTAGAAAGCGCCAAAGTTGCTGCAAAAATTTTACAAGGCACCCCAGCCTCGCAAATTCCTGTTGTTTCGATGACGCAGCTTTCTGTTTTTATTAATCCACAAGCATTGCAAATGCAAAATCAAGATATGGCGGCTATTCAACAGCAAGCACAACTACAGAATTATAACATTATTGACGTAACACAAAAGCAAACAGGGGTATTGCAATGATTGCTTTATTGATTGCAACATTCACTCAAGCTTTAACCTTGATCCCTTTAGCGTTAGGGATCAATTTAAGCTACACGATATTAAATGCCACCGATATGACGATAGATGGCAGTTTTGTATTAGGAGCAGGTTTATTCGCTCAATTAGTCACATTAGGTGTTTCTCCTATTTTGGCTTTTGTGGCAGCGCTCATCGCCGGGGCTTTAGCGGGTATGTTTACTGCGTTTCTACAAAATGGCGGTAAAGTCGACTCTTTATTAGCAGGTATTTTAAGTTCTTTTATTTTATACAGTGTCAATATGGTCGTTATGGGACGTCCCAATATTAATTTATTAACCACCCCCACTTTATTTAGCGCCGCGTTTGATCACAGCAATTTCTTAGGCTGGAGTCTTGTGGCTATCGTCATCGCTGTTTTCGCGATTGCTTTTTATCTATTTTTGAAAAGCCGTTTGGGTTTACGCTTACGCGCCTTTGGTGATAACCCAGGATTATTGGCACGACAAGGGTATTCCGTCACCTCTTTGCGTCTATTAGGATTTGGGCTAAATAATTTATTGGCCGCCGCTTCTGGTGCCATCACCGCACAGATCATAGGCTATGCCGACATTGGCATGGGCGTAGGCATGACTTTAGTGGGCATAGGTGCCATTATTCTAGGGCAACATATTCTATTGCCTTTCATCAAAAAACAATATTTACGTACTGGCAGTGAATTACTCTCTGCTTTCATTGGCGTCGTTGTTTACTTTTTCGTATTAAATGGATTGTTACGCTTGAATATTAATCCGATCTATTTAAAACTATTATTAGGCGTATTACTTGCCTTGTTCTTACGTACAGCGACACAAAAAGCACGAGCATTTTCATGACAGCATTATTAACTTTTAAAAATATTACTTTAACCCATCCCGCTTTAGAACGCCCTATTTTAAAAAATATTCATTACACCGTCACGTCTGGCGATTGTGTGATGGTATTAGGGGCTAATGGCTCAGGAAAAAGTTCTTTGTTAAAATTAATTGATGGTCGTTATAGAACCAATAGCGGTAGTATTTTCCTACAAGAAAAAAATATCTTAGCGCTGTCTAACCGTACACGTGCGCATACCGTCCATACTTTAACGCAAAATGCCAGCGATAATCTTTTTTTTAAATTAACTGTTTTGGAAAATTATCAATTACTACAAAAACGACAGTCTGCTCAGGATAAGGACTTCTCTTTAGCCGATTATTTACGAGACTTTAATCCTAATCTTGTCAATAAGCTCAATGTATTAGTCGGTCGATTATCCGGAGGGGAACAACAAGCATTGGCATTAGCTCTAGCCGTATTATATCCACCACAACTATTATTGTTAGATGAGCATACCAGTGCCCTCGATCCTAAGACCGCCGAACATTTGATGGCTTTAACCGCGCAGATTATCAAAAAACGGCATATCACCGCTTTGCTCACCACACACAAT
>CBFGYT010000172.1:0-3921 GCA_965653065.1 uncultured bacterium
GCGGGAGAGGGGGTAGATCTCGCTTATCTCGCGGTTCAACTTTAGATTCACATATGTACGGTGGATTACTTCGCAAGCTCGCAATGACATATTCCAACGATCGTGCCCAACTCTACTTCGCATTTCGAAGTGTAATGGGTATATACCAAATAATCAAAAAATAATGACAGATCTTAGCAAAAACTAGTTACAAAAGAGGTCATTTTAGTCTACAATAAAAAATAACCATTAAATCAGGGATGGACTCAATAAATGAAATCAGTATTGTTAGGAATGATAATTGTATTGGCAACTCTGCAATACAAGATATGGTTGGCATCGGATGGCGTGCGCGGCGTTTCTAATTTACAAGGTCAAATTACCTCACAACAACAAGACAATGAGAGCTTGGCTGAGCAAAATGCGACATTAGTGCAACACATCGATGCTTTGAAAACAGGCGGCAATGCAGTAGAAGCACGTGCCCGCAGTGAATTAGGCATGGTAAAACAAGGCGAAGTGTTTTACCAAACAATAGGTTAAAATTACACCAATGCGCATTTTATTAAGTAATGACGACGGAGTATATGCTCCGGGATTAATGGTTTTATACCAAAGTTTACGCGAGATCGCTGATATCGATGTGGTCGCCCCCGATAGAAATCGCAGTGGCGCCAGCAGCTCTCTGACTTTACACAATCCTTTACGTATTCATCGCTTAGATAATGGATTTATCAGCGTAGAAGGCACACCCACCGATTGCGTACACTTAGCCTTGACGGGATTATTATCGGAATTACCTGATTTAGTCGTTTCTGGCATTAATGAAGGTGCCAATATGGGCGATGATATTCTTTATTCAGGAACGGTGGCTGCCGCTATTGAAGGACGCTCTTTAGGCTTACCCTCTATCGCTCTTTCATTAGTGAGTCGTGAATGCCGTTATTACGATACCGCTGGCAAAGTGGCGAAACGTTTGGTGCAGCAACTGATGCAAGATAAATTGCATTTAGGGCAAACAACGATATTAAATGTCAATGTACCGGATTTACCTTATCATGTTTTGCAAGGAATTACCGTGACGCGTTTAGGGACGCGCCATGCTGCAGAGCCTGTGGTGAGAGAAAAAGATCCACGAGGCCATGATATTTATTGGGTAGGACCTCCAGGTGCCGAAGCAGACGCGGGCCCTGGCTCTGATTTTTATGCCGTGAATACCGGCAAAGTATCAGTCACGCCTTTGATGATCGATTTTACGCATCATGGTGTGATGGATAAAATTGGTGATTGGTTATCGCGTATTGCACCCGAGGATGAAATCGCATGAATACATTAAGAGTGCGTCATTGGTTTATCTTGGTGATGTTCTCTTTTATGCTGATTGCTTGCAGCTCGAATTCTCCACAAGCGCCGATTATTAATGGTTGGCACGAGCCTATTTCTAAACAAGGTACTTATACTGTACGCACCGGCGATACTTTATATTCTATCGCCTGGCGCTATGGTTTAGAATATCATGACATTGCCAGGATTAATCATCTGCCCGCGCCTGCGTATACCGTGAAAGTAGGGCAAGTATTGTATTTAGTGCCGCCCGATAAAAAGACTGCGGCAAAACCGGTGGCTGCAAAACCCGTAGCGACTAAGCCAGCAAGCGCTAAGCCGGTTGCTGCTACCCCTGCAAAAGCATCTACAACGGCGTCTAAACCGGTTGCTGCGAAATCTACAACAACGCAATCTACACCTGCGGCTAAACCAGTTGCGACTACAACAGCGGCAAAAACCACTTCGGGTGGTGTAACTTGGCAATGGCCAGCAGACGGTAAAATCGTACAAGGCTTTAATGCCAATAGTTTACAAAGTAAAGGCGTGGATATTGCCAATAGCGCAGGAACTCCTATTAAAGCGGCTGCTGCCGGACAAGTGGTATATAGCGGCAGTGGTTTACCCGGCTATGGCTATTTAATCATTATTAAACATAATGATACCTATCTTAGTGCCTATGCGCATAATAGCTCGGTGTTAGTCAAAGAAGGACAGCGCGTCAAAGCGGGGCAAGTGATTGCCAAAATGGGCAATACCGGTGCCGATAGAGTGATGTTGCATTTTGAAGTCCGCCGTCGTGGCCAGCCTATTGATCCGCAGACGGTGTTGCCCAGGCGATAGAGTTCCTTTAGTTTTATATTTTGACTATTTACTATCCATTAGAGCCATGCTAGAATAGCGCTCTTTCTATTTAGTATTAAATGAGAAGCAATAATAATAACTTTTGCGGGGGATTTTTGTTAGTGAAATTTACTTATAAGCAATATAAACAATTCTATCATGAACTGTATACTTTTAGACGCAAGAACAACGGTGATCCAAAGGTTATAGAAATTGAATTATCGGTAGTTCCTGGTAGTTCGGTAGATCCTGATAGTGGAGATTTTAAGGTATTCGTAGGGGATTATCTATTATTCGACGATCAGAAGCTTACTTTTTTAATATCCTACCAGTCTTTACTAGGAAAAGAATTTTTTACCGCTTGTCAAGAGTTTTACAACCGGCTAGTTCAGAGAAAAATAATATATATAAATGGCTTAAAGATAAAAATAAAAGATATTCCAGATCAAGAAGATAGTATTATCTCATTTGAAAAATTTGGTGAAATTCTCACTTTCTCATTTGAAGAGTTTAGTAAAATTTTAACGAATTCTAATGACTCTGTAGATTCAAAAATGGATACGAAAGGGAACGGTAAAGCCGTTGATATGTTAAACCCGCAAATAGGGGAGTATCCAGGTTCAGAGGATGAGTATCGTGAATTGAGTGAATATGTTCGACAATCTTATGCTCGGATGGCGCAAAATGAAAAATTTGAAATTAAAATACCCCCTATGCTGAAGGTTGAAGAGTATGCGGACGCTATTCTAGAAAATATCTTTAAAGGAAACAGCGTGCGATTTTCCACAACCGCGAGTTTTTTACAAGATCCAGTGGCTGTTAATCAATTGCAAGCGATATTTTATGATCTTGCTGAGAACATGAATGATATGAGGATGGCTGATACAATAAGCGGAAAGTTATTTATAAAATTTGAGGGGGAAGTTCAGGACTCCGTGAAAGAAACGATCCTCAAAGCTTTTAGACAGTTAGGCGGCGAAGAAGATAAGAGTGAACAACGCGTTTCACGCCATGATGGATATGAAGCAGAAGCGAGTTATAGTGGCGCTAGTCGAATAAGTGTGGATGTTGATCGAATAGGCGTAGATAATAGTCGAATAGCGGTAGATCAAGATAAAGACAGGATGCTTAGGGACTTTACGCAGGATTGTTTGGGGACTTCTGGTTGTGAAGATGAAGCAGTCGAACCAGAAAAAAAACTCACATTTCAATTTTTTATGATAGATGAAAATTCGACACAACAATTGTATAACATCACGAATACTGATGAGCATTTTTCTTATATTTATGTTGTCAGTCCTTTAGATAACATAGAAGTAGAGCGACTGAATACATTAACGCAACATGAAAATTGTGCTGTACTATTATTACCCACGTTAACGGACGAACAGGCTCAATTCATTATAAACAGATTGCCAGCAGATAAAGTCTATGGATTTACTGATTTGAAAGAGAGCCGTAATTCTGCGTGTCATCGTTCTCTTGTTAATGAGCAAGATGATCTTCAGTATTTTATCGAAGGGTTTCAGAAATATACAATATCAGAAGAACAAAAAGATAATAGTTATCGATGTCAGATGATTATTCTTTATTTAATAGGGTGCATCTTCTATAGTAAAGATTTTAAAGATAAAGAAAGAAATACATATAATCCAGTTGCTATGTTTGTTTCTTACTATTCTCAAATAAAAGAGACAAATACATATGATCAAACGATTTATAATGCCACATAGAAAGGTTCGCATCCTGGTGTCTCTTCTAAGAGTGCCTTTGCCT
>CBFGYT010000173.1:0-3919 GCA_965653065.1 uncultured bacterium
TGGATACTTTTTATTTGTGAAATTACTTCGTTCGGTCCTGCAGCATAGCCGATACGCCAACCCGTCATTGCGTAACTTTTAGAAGCGCCATTGATGATAATGGTTCTTTCTTTTAACTCACGAGATACCATCGGAAGATTAAAGAAAGGTAGACCGCTCCAAATTAAATGTTCATAAATGTCATCTGATAAGATCACAATTTTAGGATATTTTTTTAATACTTGAGCCAAGCTTTCTAACTCTTCTTGAGAATAAACCATACCCGTTGGATTACTGGGGCTATTTAATATAAAGACGCGGGTTTGTGGTGTAATTGCCGCTTCTAATTGTTGTGCCGTAATTTTATAGTGTTGGGTATGATCGGTATAAATAATTTTAGGGATCCCTTCCGCTAATAATGTCATATCAGGATAAGAAACCCAGTAAGGTGCCGGAATAATTACTTCATCACCTGGATTGACTAAAGCGAATAAAGCATTGGCGACCGCTTGTTTGGCACCAGAAGTGACAATGATTTCAGCGCTGCTGTAAGTCAAATCATTATCACGGCTAAATTTGTCTTGGATAGCGGTTTTTAATTCGGCAATGCCATCGACCGCAGTGTATCTCGTAAATCCATCTTCAATGGCTTGAATAGCGGCTTCTCTGATATGAGTAGGCGTATCAAAATCCGGTTCGCCTAGGCTTAAATCTAACACTTCAATGCCTTTGGCAGCCATCGCTTTGGCCTTAGCCCCCATGGCTAAAGTAGCGGAGGGTTGCATTTTTTTTAGTCTATCTGCAGTTTGAATTGTCATGTCCCATTCCTTTAAATATGAGTTTGCGTTACAATATCATTTATGAAACGATCATTGCAATTAATTTCTGATTTTAAAGCCAGTGGCGATCAGCCGACTGCAATTAGTAGACTCTGCGAAGGGATAGATGCGGGCTTGGCACACTTGACGCTCTTGGGCGTAACCGGCTCTGGTAAAACATTTACCATGGCCAATATTATCGAACATTGCCAACGACCTACTTTAATTATGGCGCCCAATAAAACGTTAGCGGCGCAATTGTATGGTGAAATGCGCGCATTTTTCCCTAATAATGCGGTAGAATATTTTGTATCCTATTATGATTACTATCAACCAGAAGCCTATGTTCCTTCCACAGATACCTACATTGAAAAAGATTCTTCTATCAATGAACATATAGAGCAAATGCGCTTATCGGCAACTAAAGCGTTATTAGAGCGTAAAGATGTGATTATTGTAGCGACAGTGTCTGCTATATATGGATTAGGCGATCCGCAATCCTATTTCAGCATGGTATTGCATTTAAGTCGTGGTGAATTGATCGATCAACATCAAGTGTTGCGTCGTTTGGCTGAATTGCAATACAGCCGCAATGACATCGATTTTCGCCGTGGCACCTATCGCGTGCGTGGCGATGTGGTTGATATTTTTCCTGCCGATTCGGAAAAAGAAGCAGTACGAGTAGAGTGGTTGGGCGATGAAATTGATACGATTTATTATTTTGATCCATTAACGGCCGAAGTCACTCGTCGCTTACCACGCACGACAATTTTTCCTAAAAGCCATTATGTCACGCCGCGCAATAAAGTAGTGAATGCCATTGAAACGATTAAAGCAGAATTACGCGAGCGATTAAAATATTTTCATGATAATAATAAATTGGTAGAAGCGCAGCGCTTGGGGGAGCGTGTTAAATTTGATTTAGAAATGATGCAAGAGTTAGGCTATTGCAGTGGCATTGAAAATTATTCACGCCATTTATCGGGGCGAAATGAAGGTGAGCCGCCATCGACTTTATTTGATTACTTGCCTGCCGATGGATTATTGTTTGTCGATGAATCACATGTGACTATTCCACAAATTGGCGGTATGTATCGTGGCGATCGTGCACGCAAAGAAAACTTAGTGAATTATGGATTTCGTCTGCCTTCTGCGCTAGATAATCGCCCATTACAATTTGAAGAGTTTGCGACACGTTCGCCACAAACCATTTATGTTTCAGCAACTCCAGCGGATTATGAAAAGCAGCACAGTGAATGTGTAGCTGAGCAATTGGTACGACCTACGGGATTAGTCGATCCGCACGTTGAAATAAGACCGGTAGCAAATCAAGTCGATGATTTATTATCGGAATGCCGACATTGTATTGTACGTCGTGAGCGAGTATTAGTGACCACATTAACAAAGCGCATGGCAGAAGATCTCACTGAATATTTAGATGAACATGGCATTAAAGTGCGTTATTTACACTCGGATGTTGATACCGTAGAGCGAGTAGAAATCATTCGTGATTTAAGAAGTGGTGTATTTGATGTATTGGTTGGGATTAATTTATTACGTGAAGGGTTAGACTTACCCGAAGTCGCATTAGTGGCTATCTTAGATGCGGATAAAGAAGGATTTTTACGTTCAGAGCGCTCCTTGATTCAAACCATAGGCCGCGCAGCGCGGCATATTCATGGACGCGCTATTTTATATGCTGATACTATCACCGGCTCTATGCAACGTGCCTTGGTTGAGACCGATCGGCGACGTGATATACAAGAAGCTTATAATAAAGAACATGGTATTACACCTAGAGGTATTGCTAAGAAAATTGATGATATTATGGAAGGGGCTCATGCACCGTTACCCGTTAAGTTAGCTAATACGGATCAAGCGACGTTAAAAACACAACAATTAAGCCCACAAGCCCTCAGTAAAAAAATCAAAGCCTTAGAAAAAGAAATGTTGCAATATGCCCAAGATTTAGAATTTGAAAAAGCCATTGAAATACGGGATCAAATTGAAGCGTTGAAACAGCAAGAGTTTCAAGGGTTTTGATGTGTATATCTATTCTATCTCAAAGTGTGAGTTTAATATCAAAACTTGAGTATCGTCATTGCGAGGATCGCAGCGACGTGGCAATCCAGGGAAGCCCTCAGATCTGTGGTGAATTCACTGGATTGCCACGTCGCTGCGCTCCTCGCAATGACGACATTCATGTTCCATGGTTAAACTTTGCATTTCAAAGTGAAATGAGTATAGACTTGAAGTTATCGATGATACGGATGATTCTGCAAAATGCTCCAGGCGCGATATAATTGCTCTATTAAAATAACACGCACCAGAGGATGGGGCAGTGTTAAAGACGACAATGACCAACGATAGTTAGCGCGTTGCAAACACGCATCCGATAACCCTTCGGGCCCGCCAATTAATAACGTGACATTTCTGGACTCATTTTGCCAAGTCAGTAACTGCTGTGATAATTCACCCGTACTCCACGAAGCGCCCATGACATCCAATGCAATCACATAATCATTCGGCGCCAGCATATTCATAATGCGATCGCCTTCTTCTTCTTTTATTTGTAAGGGCGTATGTTGACTGGTAAATTTGGCTTGTGGCAATTCTTGCAGCGTCATAAAATGATTGGGTAAGCGTTTCTCATATTCACTATATCCTTCTAAAACCCATTTAGGCATATTTTTGCCAACGGCCAATAACTTCATTTTCATGGTTTTCGGCTCTCTTGTGTTCTTTCCCATAGTTTTTCTAACTGATAAAAATCTCGCGTGTGGGGTAGCATAATATGAATTACGATCCGTCCTAAATCAATCAATACCCATTCACCTTCTTGTAATCCTTCTACGCCTAAAATCTCACCTTTAATATCACGCAATCCATCTAAAATACGATTGCCAATGGAGCTGGCGTGTCTGGCAGAATTTCCGCTACAAACAATCATCGTATCGGTAATGGTTGTTAATTCGTGAACATCTAAGACTTTAATATCAATCGCTTTAATATCTTCTAAGATGGTAGTTATTCTTTCTAATAAGAGATCATTCTTCATGTAAAGTCCTATAAAGTTGATGTTGTTGTATATAATAGTAAACGATATCGGGCAATAAAAAACG
>CBFGYT010000174.1:0-3916 GCA_965653065.1 uncultured bacterium
GCGAAGCCTATGCAGCATCATTAACAACACCTTTTTTAATTCGCGGCTTGAATTTTACGTTGACCGAAGTGGCGTTATTGAATAAAGTGATTGGGTTAACAGCCATGATTGTAGGCGGTATTGCCGGTGGATTATGGATGACGCGTTTAGGGTTGTTTCGTTCTATGTTTATCTTTGGGGTATTAGCGGCGTTTACCAATGTATTATTTGTTATTATGGCAATCGTCGGCAAAAATATGCCTTTAGCGGCATTGACTATTTTTTCTGAAAACTTTTGTAGTGGCATGTCCGCTACTGCGTTTGTAGCATTCTTAATGGCCTTGTGTAATCCAAAATTTACTGCTATGCAATATGCCTGCCTATCGGCCTTTGCATCAGTAGGCCGAGTTTTGTTGGGCTCTACATCGGGGATAGTGGTGAGTTCTTTGGGTTGGACTAATTTTTATTGGATCAGCACAGCTATTTGTATTCCTGGATTATATCTATTATGGCGCAGCCAAGATCTATTATGTTTTCGCAATGAAAATGCGTTGGCAGAAAACGTATGACAAATACCCCTCTCTATGAATTATCACAGAAACTAGGGCATTTATTACAACAAAAGCAATTACGGTTAGTGACTGCAGAATCTTGTACTGGCGGTTATATTGCGCAAATGATCACGGCCGTTGCTGATAGTTCACAATGGTTTGAACGAGGCTTTGTCACGTATAGCAATGAAGCAAAAATGGAAATGTTAGGTGTGGCAGCAACTACATTAGAGAAAGACGGTGCTGTCAGTGAAGCCACAGTGACAGCCATGGCACAAGGTGCACTGTTACATAGTTATGGAGATATTAGTATATCTGTCAGTGGTATTGCAGGGCCGAGTGGAGGTAGTATTGATAAGCCAATCGGCACAGTGTGGTTTGCCATTGTGCTTAATAAAGCTTTTCATAAAACGTATTTAAAACAATTTTCTGGAGATAGAGAAGCAATTCGTTATGCTGCCGTCGAATTTGCTTTGATGGAATTATACAGCGTTGTCATGCATGAGGGATAAAGATGACAGGATTAGTCATTGCACATCGTGGCGCAAATCGGTTGGCGCCAGAAAATACGTTAGTCGCATTTGAAAAAGCGTATCAATTAGGTGCGCGCTGGATAGAGTGCGATGTGGTGTTAACGGCTGATCGTATTCCCGTTATTTTGCATGATAGGAGTTTATGGCGTACAGCAAAAAAGCGCGTTTATATCGATAACCTGATTTATGAAGAGCTACAATATTATAATGTAGCAAGCTATTTTAATAACAATTACCCGCCCACTCATATTCCTACATTACAAGCGCTATTGGAATTAGCAAAAAAATATCATAAAGGCATTAACATTGAAATTAAACCGGCAGTAGCGAAAGACGCTGCGTTGACCGCAGAATTAGCGTATAGTGTGATGCAATCTTATTTATCTGCAGTGCCAATTATTGTGTCTAGTTTTGAAGTGTCTGCGCTAACCTGGTTTAGGCAGCATGCACCCGAAATAAAGCTAGGGTATTTATTATCGCGCTGGCAAAAGAATTGGTTACAACAAGCAAAAGCTTTGCAAGCGGTTAATATACATTGTAATGAAAAGATTTTAACAGAAAAAAGAATACATGAAATTAAAAATAATGGTTATAGTATATGGACTTATACGGTGAATGATGCACTACGCGCGCAGCAATTATTTGCCATGGGAGTCGATGGGGTTTTTTCGGATGATCCACTGTTGTTGAGTGAAAAATGATATGCTGGTTAAACTTCGCATTTTAGAGTGAAGTGGGTATATAAGTGAATCTAAAGTCAAAACGCGAGGTAAGCGAGATCTACCCCCTCTCCCGCGCTAGGAGTTTTGCTATTATAATGATAGCAAAACTCCTAGCGCGGGAGAGGGCTGGGGAGAGGGCATGGAAATATCACGCCAGCCCTCTCCCGCAAAAAGCATCGTTATACCAACAAAGCTCCTTGTGCGGGAGAGGGGGAGATCGAGGTGAAATTAAGGAACTGTGCTTAATCCAAGATTAAATGATGTTCAGTACATAATAAGCTAAAATTTCGATTTTAGATTCACATATATATCATTTAAAGAAGTAGCTGTGATCAAAGCAAACAATTTGAGTAATTATGGACACTATCAAAAAAGTTGATTTACTAATTATCGGTGCTGGCATCAATGGCATGGCGATTGCTGGCATGGCCGCACGTGCAGGCGTTAAAGTAGCGATCCTCGAGAAACAAGATTTAGCGTCAGGCACGTCTAGCAAAAGCACGCAATTGATCCACGGCGGGCTGCGTTATTTGCAGCAATATCATTTTGGTTTAGTTAAAAAATCTTTAGACGAACGAACCATTTTAATGAAAATGGCACCGCATTTGGTGCAGCCTTTAGAATTTATTATTCCCGATTATCATAGCAAGCAACCGCATTGGTTAGTGCGGCTAGGATTATTTGCATATGATTATTTATCGTTAAAAAACCCGTTAAAAAAGTCACATGCAATCTCGCTGACAAGAAAGCCTTATCAAGGATGGTTAAAGCCAGGCATCGCCCGTGGATTAGTGTATAGCGATGCTTGGACACAGGACAGTCGTTTAGTGGTGGAGTGGGCGTTGTTAGCAAAACAATATCATGCGGATATTTTAACTTATCATACTATTACAGAAATAACAGAATTAGCGGATGGATGGTGTGTGCAGGCCATGGATAACATAACTCAGAGCTCAATAATGTATCAAACCAAAATAGTAATCAATGCAACAGGGCCGTGGGTAGAATCGTTTGCGAAGCAGTATTTACCTAAAGAGATGCAACAATCCATTCATTTGGTTAAAGGCAGCCATTTAGTATTAAAGCAAATATTGCCCGATGACAAAGCGTATTTATTAGAATGCACCGATGGGCGCATTATTTTTTTAACGCCGTATGCGCCCGGATTTTGTTTGTTGGGCACTACTGAAGTAGATTACCAAGATGGATTGGATTTTGTCACGATTCAAGACGAAGAAATCAATTATTTATTGCACGAAGCGAATCGTTATTTGCAAATGAAATTATCGCCTAAAGATATAGTGCACACATTTTCTGGCGTAAGGCCGCTCATTGAAGATGGGAAACACAGCGCACATGAAGCATCGCGTGACTATCAACTGAAGTTTCAATTAAGCCCGAATAATAATGGATTGGTGACGATATTAGGGGGCAAATTAACCACGCATCGTCGTTTAGCGGTGGAAGTGATGCAATTATTAAAACAACAGAAGGGCGCTTTTACACAGATAAAAGAAGAAACATTTTTATTGCCGGGTGCAAGCGATATGACCCCAGAAGAACTGCGCAATATTTATCCATTCTTGCCTAAGCCATTAGCCGTGCGTTATTTTCATTCTTATGGTACACTATGCCACCAATTTTTGCAGGGAAAACCAGCATTATCGGCTTTAGGACAAGATTTTGGTGCGGGACTATATCAAGCCGAAGTGGATTATTTACTGCAAAATGAGTGGGTTAAAACAGTAGAGGATTTGTTATGGCGACGGAGCCGGCTAGGATTATGGCGGGATGAGATTGATTTGAAGAAGCTGCGAGAATATATAGATAATTATATCGAATTGCGAGATTAAAATATGACAGTTAGACGTCGTCATTGCGAGGAGCGCAGCGACGTGGCAATCCAGAGAATAGTGCACAGTTCTTCGGACTATTCTCTGGATTGCTTCGCAGGCTCGCAATGATGGCTTTCAATTTTTGAAATTAGGTTATCGTATCTACGGATTGTCATCCCCGCGCACGCGGGGATCCAGGAATGACCATCGATTTGTACTACTTTCGCTGGATCCCCGCGTGCGCGGGGATGACAATGTGCGACAATACTAACCTATGTGCGCATTTTCAACCCGAT
>CBFGYT010000175.1:0-3896 GCA_965653065.1 uncultured bacterium
TGTCCGCTTCCACATCCATCAAATCTTTGACCGTTTTAAAAGCTTTAAGTTTGCCTTTTCTGGCTTCTTTCATTGCTGCTATGGTTTTTTCATTTGGGATCAATGGCTCAAAAGGTAATGCATGATCGCGAGCAACTCGCACCAATAACAGGCGCATGGCATCTGATATAGTTAATCCCATCGCTGCTAAAACTACCGCGGCTTCTTTTTTGATATCTTCATTTACTCTGGCTTGGACAATTGCATTGGCTGACATAATCTTTACTCTAAAAATATATTTATATCCTAATTATGAATGACAATGTCATTCATATCAAGGAAAAAGAGATAAAACAACAAATTTGTCTATAAACTAGGCATGTTAAATATGAATATACCTCTTTTTTTGACATCTTCATAAAACCTTAATATTCTAGAGAGATTGGCTGATTATAGTACTTCCATCCACAAAGGATGCTTATTCCACAAGCAATTTGTTGCTTTTTTGTGCTTTATTAGATATAATGGCAACACTTTTATTTATATAATATTTATTACGAAGCGAGGTTATTTATGGCGGCATATTCTAGTAATGGAGAAATAGCGCAATTTCAAGAGGCTGCAGAAAACGTTTTGAAGATGCTTGCTCCTCCTAGTCCAGAAAATACAGTTCTGGAAACTCTTAATCCTGAAGGTTTATTAAAAAAAATTAATGAAGCTTCTAAAGGCTTTCAAACGCAACTAGATGGATTAAAAGATAGAACAGACTTACTCGCAGTCGCTCAAGATTTTGTATTTTTCTTAAATAAAGTAATTGGCTATTATCATTCATGTGATGAAAGAATACAAAATGAAACTGCTTCTCAATATTATGAAGCAATCAGGGCGATGACAAATACTTATTACGATTTTATGTACAAGCACTATAAGCTTATAGAGCGCGATAGCCTAGAAAACAGACACTTTATAGAAAATATAATTCCTCTCGTAATGGCAATAAATGAAAAAGAACCATCTATCTTTGAGCATACTGTTTCCGCTATTTTAATTACGGATATTAAAAACTCCGTTGAAGGTGTATTACGCAAAAATACTCTTGCTAAAAAATTGCTCCAAGCTCTATTACCAGAAGGTTCTACACTTAACAAAGAGCAGAAAGGATTTGCTTTTAAATCCATCTCTTCTATTATGAAAATAGCTTTTAAGAGTGAGGAAGCAACACAAAAGTACAAAGTTCAGCTTTTAAGTGGATTTACAGCTAAGGGAGAAGTGTTAACACCAGAAAGAGAACGACAAGAATTCGAAAAAGGTCGTAATGAAAATGTAGTGGTTGTTCTATTTCCAGATCGCCTTTATAGCCCAAATCCTTTATCAGAGGAAGATTACACGGTATTAAAGACTACTCTATTTAGCGATGACCTGACGCAAAAAAATACTTCTAACGGAGTAGATCGTACTCCACAACATAGAGATCCTGCAAAAAAGCGTGCTAAAGATATGGAAGCTTCTGGAAGTTGTGCTATCCCTGGAAACACTTCTCCCAAAAAAAATGAAGATTCGTCGCGAAGCGACTACATAGCTAAGAAAGAAGCTCTCAAGAACGAAGTACAAAAACAAATTGCTGCTTTAAAGAATCCTCAGAAAGGCAAACTATCAAATGAAGAAAAAGCTCATTTAGATGCATTAAAAGTATATCGTGATGATCTTGATAGTCAGATAGAGAGAGTGCAAAAAAGTAGTTTGACTGATTTCTTTAGCGGTGAGTTGAAAGGTGCTCGCTCTAAACCTGATGAAACAGGTGTACAATTCACGTTAAGTTCTTAATAGAGCAACTCTATCGTTCATGCACTGCCGCCACCAACGCCGCAGGACGGTTAGGCATGATAGTTGTCTTAGCACCGATTTTTCCATGCCCTCTCCCGCGAAAAGCATCATGACACTAACAAAGCTCCTAGCGCGGGAGAAGGGGCTGATCGAGGGGAAATTAAGCATCCGTACTCATATAAATCTATTCTCAATTAAAGATTAGCAGATCGAGATCAAATTAATGATATGTACTTAATTCAAGATTAAATGATGTTCACAACATTTCAAAAGCATTATCTAATATATTATATATTAAGTTTTCTACTCTTTTATAATCAAAGAAAGAAATCCCAGTCTCGCGACATCGTTGCTTAGTTGTGTCAAACCGTGAGTGGCATGGATGCCGCGACCGAGCCTACACGGACGTATTCACGGCGTGTTTGACACAACGACAACGAAGCCGCGAGACGGTTAGGCACAATAGTTATTTTAGCACCGATTTTTCCATGCCCTCTCCCCAACCCTCTCCCGCGAAAAGCATCATGACACTAACAAAGCTCCTAGCGCGGGAGAGGGGGCTGATCGAGGGGAAATTAAGCATCCGTGCTCATATAAATCTATTCTCAATTAAAGATTAGCAGATCGAGATCAAATTAATGATATGTACTTAATTCAAGATTAAATGATGTTCACAAAACTTCAGAGATGTTACTTAATATATTAGATTTTCTACTCTATCGTATGCTGTCATGCACTGCCGCCACCATCGCTGCAACACTGTCAATAGGTGTATGCTGTTCGATACCATGACCTAAATTGACAATCAATCCTGGCGCATTGCCCCAAGTCGTTAACAATTGACGCACGGTTTTATAAACGCTATCGGGAGAGCCAAACAATGCGGCTGGATCGATATTACCTTGCAAACACACTTTATTGCCTACGCGCTGTTGCATTTCTTTTAACGACACCGTCCAATCAATACCTAACGCAGCAGCGCCAGTTTCTGCCATATGTTCTATGTTAGCGCTCGCGCCTTTGCTAAATAAAATCACTGGAATTGCCGCTGTTTTGACATCGGTTTTTAATTCGGCAATGATAGTTTGCATAAAGCGCAGTGAAAACTGTTGATATTTATCAGGCGACAATAAGCCACCCCAACTGTCAAATAACATCACCACATTCACGCCGGCGGCAATTTGTGCTTTTAAATAAAGAATGGTTGCCGTGGTTAATTTGTCTAATAGCGCTGTTAAAACGTCTGGCGCTTGATACAGCATTTGCCGTGCGGTGATAAAATTCTTATGACTGCTGCCTTCTATCATATAACACGCCACGGTCCAAGGGCTGCCGGCAAAGCCAATTAAAGGAATTCTTCCTTGCAATTCACGTTGAATCAATTCAACGGCTTGCATCACATACTTTAACTCTTGATTGGGATCGGGAATAGGCAAGGCTGTTACGTCTTGTAATGTTGCAATGCGTTTAGCAAATTGTGGCCCTTCGCCTTCTTGGAAACTCAACCCTAACCCCATCGCATGGGGAATGGTTAAAATATCCGAAAATAAAATCGCTGCATCTAAGTCAAAACGACGCAAAGGTTGTAATGTGACTTCACAAGCTAATTCTGGCGTTTGGCATAATGTTAAGAAATCTTTCGCTTTAGCACGTAATTCACGATATTCTGGCAAATAACGGCCTGCTTGGCGCATCAGCCAAACGG
Organism: uncultured bacterium; assembly: GCA_965653065.1. Lineage (GTDB taxonomy): Bacteria > Pseudomonadota > Gammaproteobacteria > UBA1113 > UBA1113 > VFKP01. The sequence goes on from CBFGYT010000175.1 coordinate 3,509, forward strand.
GGGGAACATCGACTGCTTCGCGGTTTAATGCGTTTAATAAGCGGGTATTGACGGATGGCATGGTTTTTCCTGACAGTGAAATAATGCAGTAGTGTATCTTTTTTGCTGTTGTTTTGTCTAGACCACTCATTTTTCCATGCCCTCTCCCCAACCCTCTCCCGCGAAAAACATCGCTATACTAGCAAAACTCCTAGCGCGGGAGAGGGGGCTGATCGAAGTTAAATTAAAAATCTGTGCTCAATTCAAGATTAGACATTAGGCGTTATCTTAAAAATAAGATAAAGGATTACAATATATATTAAGTTTTCTACTCTTCTACAATACAAAGTACAAAATTCCAGTCTCGCGACATCGTTGCTTAGTTGTGTCAAACCGTGAGCAGCATGGA
>CBFGYT010000176.1:0-3832 GCA_965653065.1 uncultured bacterium
TTGCGGGAGAGGGTTGGGGAGAGGGCTGGCGTGATGTTTCCATGCCCTCTCCCCATCCCTCTCCCGCAAGATGCTATCATTATAATAGCGAAACTCCTTACGCGGGAGAGGGGGTGGATCTCGCTTATCTCGCGGTTCGACTTTAGATTCACACATATATCTTAATATTAACAAAGTTTTACGATGATGTCAGACGAGAAAAAGAATTTACGCACATTATTTCGCTCTAAGCGCGCAGCTTTAACGGCTGAAGAGCGCCTATCTGCCGCTCATGCAATTGCAACGACTCTATCTCAGCAACCCTGGCAACAACAAAAGCAACACTTTGCACTCTATATCGCAATGAAAGATGAATTATCTACCGAGCCTTTGCTAGATATTTTATGGCAACAGCAAAAAGCATGTTATCTCCCTAAACTAATGCCCGATCAAACTTTAGTCTTTGCGCCTTATAATCGTGATGCCACGCTCATCGCTAATCGCTTTGGCATAGGCGAACCAACGACAGAACCTATTGATAATAGTTTATTAGAAATTATTTTCATGCCATTAGTCGCTTTTGATGTTCAGGGCCATCGCTTAGGTATGGGCGCAGGCTATTATGATAGAACGCTTGCTACTTTGATGAAACAGGCAAAACCACCGCTATTGATTGGCCTTGCTTATGACGTGCAAAAAGCCGAGAATATTATTGCCGATCCGTGGGATATTGATATGGATTTTGTAGTGACGGAGAAAAAAGTATATAGCAAGTAGCCATCCAATATCTAAACTGTACTTTCTCAGTTACCTGATAAATATAGTGATAAATAAAATTAAGTTTCCTACTATTTTATAATACAAAGAAAGGAATTCCAGTCCCGCGACATCGTTGCTTAGTTGTGTCAAACCGTGAGCGGCATGGATGCCGCGACCGAGCCCCCAGGGATGGGTTCACGGCGTGTTTGACACAACGGCAACGAAGCCGCGGGACGATGAGGCAAAAGATTTGATAAATGATTGCTATACAAAATCTACTTACAGGAGAAAAAAATAATGACTTATTGGTTAATGAAATCGGAACCCGAGGTATTTGGCATCGATGATTTGAAACGTGAAAAAACATTTTATTGGGATGGCGTGCGTAATTATCAAGCGCGAAATTTCATGCGCGACCAAATGAAGGTAGGTGATTTGGCTTTTTTCTATCATTCTAGTTGCACACCCCCCGGCATTGCCGGCATCATGCGCATTGCTAAAGAAGCCTATCCTGATTATTTTTCTTGGGATAAAAAATCAAAATACTTTGATCCCACTTCTACGCCGGATAATCCTCGTTGGGTGATGGTGGACGTAGGCTTTGTTGAAAAATTTAAACACTTCATTACTTTAGAAGAGCTAAAACAACAACCCGCTTTATCACATATGCGTGTCTTGCAACGCGGCAACCGCTTATCTATCATGCCAGTGACTGCTGAAGAATGGCATTATATTGTGAAGTTAGCAAAATGCTAATTTATATCCATTGATCAATATCTTCTAGCCCTAAAGCAAGATATTCAAATGCGAAGAAGATACTCACAGCGATGTGCTTTTGGGCGCGGCGGCAAGCTCTCGAGTACCAGGAGTGTAGTACTCTACATGACTGGTACGAGATGGGCGCAGCCAACAAAGCATAAAAGCACAGCGCGAAGAGTATCCTACCAATTTAAGATGACCTTCCCAGCCCTTCCCGATTGTAGAACATCAAACGCTTGTTGAAATTCATCCATGGCAAATTGATGCGTGATAATCGGTGTTACATCTAAACCGCTGCTTAATAGCGATGACATTTTATACCAAGTTTCAAACATTTCACGACCATAAATGCCTTTAATGAATAATCCTTTGAATATGACTTGACTCCAGTCGATCGCTTGCTCTCCAGAAATAATGCCTAATAACGCAATGCGACCGCCATGATTCATGGTGGCTAACATTTGCTGTAACGCTTGAATTTTACCTGACATTTCTAAGCCTATATCAAAGCCTTCCAAAATATCTAATTGCGGCATGATCTCTTTTAACGATTCTTGCTCGGCTTGTACGGCACGTGTCACACCCATTTTTTTGGCTAATTCTAAACGATAAGGATCCACATCGGTGATCACCACTCTACGCGCACCCACTGTTAATGCAATACGAATTGCCATTAAACCAATAGGCCCAGCGCCTGTAATCAACACATCTTCGCCGACTAAATCAAATGATAAAGTCGTATGGACTGCATTTCCTAAAGGATCTAAAATCGCGCCCACATCATCGCTGATGTGTTTCGTTAATTTAAAAACATTACTTGCCGGCATGGCAACATATTCAGCAAAAGCACCCGGACGATTCACACCTAAGCCAATGGTATTACGGCATAAATGTCTACGCCCAGCACGACAATTACGGCAATGGCCACAAGTAATGTGTCCTTCACCCGATACACGATCACCGACACTTAATCCTTGGACTTCATTGCCAACTTCTACAATCTCGCCCATGAATTCATGGCCTATGGCCATAGGAACGGGAATTGTCTTTTGCGCCCATTCATCCCATAAATAAATATGTAGATCAGTACCACAGATCGCTGCTTTTCTAACTTTGATCAAGACATCATTCGGGCCATATTCAGGCTTGGCTATTTCTTGTAACCATAATCCGCGCTCAGCTTTTGCTTTAACTAATGCTTTCATATCACGCCCATCGTTTTGCCAATTTTAGTAAACGCAGCAATTGCTTGATCGATTTGCTCACGCGTATGCCCTGCTGATAATTGCACGCGAATACGCGCTTTATCTTTAGGAACGACAGGATAAGAAAATCCAATCACATAAATGCCTTCTGCTAATAGCGCTTCCGCCATTGCTGATGCTTTTTTAGCATCGTATAACATCACTGGCACAATAGGATGTTCACCAGGCACAATATCAAAACCTGCTTTTGTCATCCCTTGACGGAATTGTTTGGTATTGTCATGCACACGTTGCCGCAATGTACTTTCATGTGTTAATACGTTTAACACTTCAATAGAAGTAGCCGCGATCACCGGTGCTAAACTATTGGAAAATAGATATGGGCGTGAGCGATTGCGTAACCAATCGATAATTTCTTTGCGCGAACTGGTATATCCGCCCGAAGCACCCCCTAAAGCTTTGCCTAAAGTGCCAGTGATAATATCGACTCGTCCCATGACATTGCAATATTCATGCGTGCCTCGACCTTGCTCGCCCATAAAACCGACCGCATGCGAATCATCGACCATCACCCACGCATCATATTTATCGGCTAAATCGCAAATCGCTTTTAAGTTAGCAATCACACCATCCATAGAAAAAACACCGTCGGTGGCAATTAAGCGAAACCGACTGTCTTTTGCTTCTTGTAATCGCGCTTCTAATTCTTGCATATTATTATTTTCATAGCGGAATCGCTTGGCTTTACATAAGCGAACACCATCGATGATACTGGCGTGATTTAACGCATCGCTAATAATGGCGTCTTCCTCGCCTAATAAAGTTTCAAATAATCCGCCATTGGCATCAAAACAAGAAGAATATAAAATCGTATCTTCCATGCCTAAGAATTGTGAAATTTTTTGCTCTAAAGTTTTATGGATTGTTTGCGTACCGCAAATAAAGCGCACTGAACTTAATCCATAACCATAGTCATCCAATGCTTTTTGCGCTGCTTTAATCAAGCGAGCATCGTCTGCTAAACCTAAATAATTATTAGCACAAAAGTTAACAACTTCTTGACCACTGCTGAGTTTAATTTGTGCTTCTTGTGGTGTCTGAATAACGCGTTCTGCTTTATATAATCCGGC
>CBFGYT010000177.1:0-3785 GCA_965653065.1 uncultured bacterium
GATAACGATGAAGACGAAAATGGGAATACTGCACCGAATAAGCCCCGTGCGGGTAGGACGCTTATTACCGGCTCCGGCGTGGTATTAGATCCCGTCAAAGGCTATATTTTAACAAACGCCCATATTATTAATAAGGCCAATACGTTTAACGTCACTTTAAGCGATGGTCGCCGTTTTCCTGCACGATTAGTGGGGAAAGACGCTGCCTCTGATATCGCCGTATTGCAAATTAAGGCTACTAATTTAAAAACCATCCCTATTGCCAATTCCGATCAATTGCAAGTCGGTGATTTTGTCATTGCGATTGGTAATCCTTATGGCTTAGATCAAACGGTTACTTCAGGGATCGTCAGTGCATTACGCCGTAGCGATTTAGGCATCGAAGGCTATGAAGATTTCATTCAAACCGATGCCTCTATTAATCCTGGTAACTCTGGCGGTGCGCTGGTTAACTTACGTGGTGAGTTAATAGGAATTAATACTGCCATTCTATCCAGTGGTGGCGGCGGCAACATTGGGATTGGCTTTGCTATACCTTCTAATATGGCAATTAAAGTTGCTAAACAAATTATTGAATTCGGTGGTGTGGATCGCGGCGTAGTCGGCATCATGATGCAAACGTTAACGCCCGAATTAGCGACTGCCTTCAATGACCCTAACGTTAAAGGTGCCATTATCACTATGGTCAGTCCATTATCCCCTGCCGATAAAGCCGGTTTAAAATTGGGAGATGTGATCACTGCTGTCAATGGCAATGCAGTGGAATCTGCTTCACAAGTCAAAAATAGCATTGGCTTAATGCGCTCTGGTAGTCAAGTGACTTTATCAATTTTACGTACTGGCAAACCCATGCAAATTCAACTAACTTCAGCAAATCCAAATACGTATCAAAAGCAAGTCGCTAATCAAGATCCCTTCTTCTTTGGCACAGCACTACAAAACTATGACACGATTGTTCCTAACTACGGTCATATTAAAGGCGTACAAATTATTGATCTCAGTGAAAGTACACCCGCATGGCAAGCAGGATTACGCCCAGGAGACATTATTCTTTCTGTGGCAAATCACACCGTCCAAAATACCGATCAATTAGCTAAGTACAGTATGACAACTGACAAAACTTTATTGGTGAGTGTATTGCGTGACAGTGGCGCTGGATTCTTCTTATTGAAGCGTTAACCGAATGAGGGCACAATGGATTGGTTGCTGTATTATAGCCAGTATGGCGTTGCGTTGGTTGCCTTTTATGCCGTTTATTACTTCGGCATAAAAGCGCAACAATACCAGCAAGAAGCACATCTAGGATTATTAGCCCGCGCGGAGTATTTTTCACGCGGAATATTTTTAGGTATTGCGCTATTTCACTTATTACCCGAAGGATATGCCGATCTTATTCCTTTTTTAGGAAGCCATACGCTCTCCACGTTATTATCGCTAAGTTTATTTGCTTTCTTATTTATGTGGTTTTGTGAGCAAGGCATTACCCATATTGCCTATATACGCAATGAAAATTCAGATCACTGGTTAGCGTATTGGATTTTATTTCTATTAGTGCTACACGCCTCTATTGAAGGTTGTGCTTTAGGATTAAGTGAAAACACCGAACATTTCTTTGCATTAGCGGTTGCTATTCTCGTTCATAAAGGATCGGAAGGATTTGCTTTAAGCATTGTATTAGGACGTTATCACTTTAGTGCGCGCACACAGCGCTATTTATTAATTCTATTAGCCAGCGCTACTCCGCTGGGGATCATTTTGTGTGGTAATTTACAATTTATCGTACAACACCAACATTTTGATCTAATTGAAGGGTATTTTAATAGCATTGCCGCAGGAACTTTCTTATATATAGCCATTGGCCATGCGATGACAGGATGTGAACATAGTCATCATGCTAAAGGGTATCAGCGTTGGATATATTATGGATTAGGGATTGGCTTAATCTGTATTGTTGGATTGATTGGTTGATAGGCTTAAACTTCTATCGCGTTCGACCTTGCTATTATCTCCAGCATTCTGTATACTCTATATACAAACTGGATGTTTAATAAAATTATCTTAATAAACAATCAAGTAAAAGAAGCAATCGTAGGTAAAAAATGTCCGCACATGAACATGATCCCGCATTAGTCTTATTAAAAAAAGTCCTTCGAAGTGAGCTAGCAGATCAAGGTGAAACGATTCCCTCCTATTTTTTAAACTTTTTCGTTACAACGACTGCGTTTAAAAAATCGGTCAAAGGGCTTGATGAATTATGTCAAGCCTCCACGCTTGAAGAATTGTTAGCATCTGCTAAACAGCAATTTCTAAGGCAATCTTTCTTACAAATGAGAACTCATAAGACAGATGCTATATATTGCTTTCTGACTGGACTAGTACCGGAGAAAGAGTTTAGTTCAATCAAAGAACTCTTGATTAAGCTGCGTTCCTACCAAGAGAATGATTCTTTTTTATTAAGTGATGTCAGTAGGAGAAAGATTAAAAAATTTTTACAACAAGAAAACTCATATCCAGGAGAATCTAAACAAGCGATTATTCCTAGAAAACTAGACGAAATTAAGTTGTTAAATAAAGATAAACTTTGTAGTAAGGGAAATACATTAGGGGTTGGTGCTACGAGTAGAGTTTATAGAACTCAAGCGCAGCTTGATGAGAAAACTGCAGTGCCTGTTGCCGTTAAAGTTTTTAATGAGAAAAAGGGAAATTTCGCAGAAAAGGAGAAAGTATTTTTTGAAAAAACAAGTTCTCCTTATATCGTATTTTGTTTTGGACTTTACAATAATATCCATTTAGTTCTTGAGTTCATGAATAATTACAACATGAAAGAACACATTCATTATCATCAAAATCAGATCCCCACTTTGTTAGCGCACTTAACTATTGTTAAAGATATTGCCTTAGGGGTCTTATATCTACATAACTTAGGCATAGTGCATCAGGATTTAAAGTTAGAGAATATTTTTACCCATCTTGATGCTATGGGTAAACTAACTGTAAAAATTGGTGATTTTGGTCTATCTGAACAAGAAGGCAATGTTTTTGATCCTTATGGCAGCGAAGGATTCTTTCCACCTGAGATGATTAAAGCCATGAAAGAAGAACAGGAATATTTAGCGTGCAGAAAAGGTGATATTTATAGTTTTTCATTAGTTATGTTGCTCATTATGTGCTGGCAAACTTCGTTAGAGTTTCCTGATACTTTGCTGTATTCTGCCGATAGGTTTCAAGAAATATGCAGACACACACTGCACGGCGGAAGACCCTTTAATGAAAACCCAAAGGTTAAAGTACCGTCGGGAATTACATCACTTATTTATCAGTCCTGGGCTCAAGATCCCAAACAAAGACCAGATGCTGTGACTATTGTTAGAGAAATCACAAAAGAACAATTACGGTTGTAACAGCCAGTTGTTGATAAAAATATAGAAAAGAGCCTGTTCAAAAGAACTCACTGACAACTTAGACTGAAAAATATAAAATATTTGCATTTTCCCCTTCTTGGACCTGCCTAATTTATGCTCGGCATTCACCTTGGATTCAGTTTCAGCTCAAAATTCTTGCAATTTTTAGCTGCATGTCTGTATAATATATGGCTATTATGTCTAGGTAGATCTATAAAAAATACGTAACTACTGTTTTAAGTTCTGCCCAGAAAAGACATCTATGATCTCTCGTAGTCTTCAATTCTTATTATTAGAGTAGGTAAAAAATGGCAGCACATGAAAATGATCCGGCGATAGAATTATTAAAAAGTGTCTTGCGGCGTGAGCTTGCAGATCAAGGAG
>CBFGYT010000178.1:0-3771 GCA_965653065.1 uncultured bacterium
CACTACCTCAAATGAGAAAATTTGCCGCTTTATCTTCCCTGTTTGTGCAGCCGTCTCTAATGAACGCACTGTTGTAGTTCCTACGGCAATGACTTTATTGCCACGCGCTTTCGTCGCTTCAATCGCTTTGCAAACTGATTCTGGTACTTGCAACCATTCATGATGCAATTGATGTTGGCGAATATTTTCAGTACGCACCGGCTGAAAGGTGCCGGCACCTACATGTAATGTCACATACGCTAAGTGAATACCTTTATTTTGCAGTTGTTGTAAAAACAATTCATCAAAATGCAATCCTGCTGTGGGTGCTGCGACTGAGCCATCGTCTTTAGCATACACGGTTTGATAGCGCTCTTTATCTAACGCTTCTGCTTCGCGTTGAAAATACGGTGGCAGTGGAATATTGCCGCTTTTATCCATAATATCAAAAAAAGAATTATCGCTGAGACAATGAATATGGTAAAGGTCTTCTTCTTTAGCAATCACTTCTACACTATCGCCATTTTGTAACGTGATAATCTGCCCTACTTTCGGTGATTTACTGGCACGTATATGCGCTAATGCTTCTTGGAGATTTAAAATACGCTCTAATAATAATTCTACTTTACCACCACTTTCTTTATGACCAAACAACCGCGCCGCCATAACTTTAGAATTATTCATGACCAATAAGTCGCCGGGGTGTAAATAGCAGCTGAGATCGGCAAAGTGTTGATCGCGCCACGTTTGACTGTTTTTGTCTATGGCTAATAACCGACTTTGCGTACGTTTAGCCGTCGGATAACGGGCAATATGCGTTTCTGGTAAGGTAAAGTCATAATCAGCGAGTGTGTACATGGCAAAAAATGGTTATCCTTAGCAAGGTTATTTTTAATATAGCCATTAGTTTACCATATAAAATTGAGTTAAAAAAGGGCATTTTTGATTTTGAAAAAGATCTTCTATATTTGAGGCTGCATGCTGCTTATCATTTTGGTGCACAATTTATTTGCAGTATTGAGAGTTTCTTTGGAGGGCGAAGAGAAAAAAGACGCTTGTTTGTCTTTGGGAAGCGATTTCTTATATTTGGACGTGATAGAAGCGGCTATTTCATTCGTGCTTTCTTGTAACTTGCTAATTTCTTGCTCTAGTACTTCAATTTCTAGCTGTCTTTTTTCATCACGCGCAGTACTATCCGTTAGGCACTTAGTTAGTTTATCGATATTTTCTTGAATTTTTTTACGCTTTTCCCCACCCAAATCCGTAGCTAATTCTACTCTTTGCCTATCTAATGCCGCCGCTACTCTATTTCTAAAATCACATTCAATCTTATTTTGATTACAATGTACTTGCGTTTTTTCTGCTAGTAAACGTTTTTTTTCTTGGATTTCTTGTTCTAAACTTATTATATTGACCATCACTAGCTCTTTTTCTTAAAATTTTAAGCAATGATAGCTATTTTGATGTAGTAAAGTCAATCAAGCTCCATTTTAAATGAAGCTTGACTAGTTCTGTAAATTATCTAATCACATACCAAAGACGATAATGCTTGCTTCCAAGTTATGAGGATGACTTTGAGCTGCACGTCCTGCTGCTTCTGTTTTTTGACACGCATTCTTTTTAAAAAGAGTGCCAAGATATTGATTATTGCTTGTATCTTTCAACTTTGTAGATTCTTTGTTTAACTTTTCATTCTCTTTAAGCAATTGGTCAACTTCAACTTGATGAGAAGATTTTTTTTCCTTCTGTTGTGCGATTTGATCTTCCTCTATAGAATCCATAAATTTTTCTGCTAATTTTCTTTCGTCAGAACGTTGCACAATTTCTATTATATCCTTATATAATTGTTGCAAGATATCATTACCACATGCATTATTAAGAGGATACTCCATTTTCGTAAGAACTAATTCTATCTTTTGTATCTCTGCTTTTAAAGCTGTAACTTTTGACTCACAGGTGGCGTGATGACCTCTCACACAATCAATTGCACAGTTCAAATATTCAAGCTCTTGTGCAAGCTGCGATATAGTGTAGAAGTTGTCCCTTGTGCTTTTTGTATTATCCGAAATAATTTTTCTCAATTCACTTTTCTTGCTTTCTAATGTACCGCTATATATTCGTTCTGCTTCTACTGATGTAGCACTTGCTCTTAAAATTTCATATTTGCAAAGCTGTTTTTCCTTGCTTTTTTTTATAAGCCCTAAATCGAACTCATATCTTATTAGTGCTCTTTTGAAATTAGGAGTTGTATGCTTTAATTGTGATGGTCCTTCTTCCGAGAAAGGTTCCCCTCTGATATATGTATATGTTTTTGCCTAAGAAAGGGTAGAGATAGCTTCATCATGTCGGTAAACTTTATCTATTTTGGTTATAGTATCATGTTCCTCTTCCGTTACTTTGTCTATTTTGGTTGTAGTATCATATTCCTTTTTCGCTACCCAATCATCATCAGATATATATGTAGCAATTCTTACTTCAGGAGAGGTTAGATTTACGTTACCCTTATTCCAAAAAGATTGTCCTAAAATAGAAATTGTTACTTCTTCTGCTGGTCTTGGTTTTTCCTCTAATTTTTGTTCATTTGCGCTCATTTACTTACCTCGCGTTAATAATTATTTAGTTTTATAACATACCCATATTTCATTCAGGATTTCTTAAGAAAACATTAATAGCGTAATAATATTTTCTATTATGCTTCATCTCCCGCACATAAAGATTCACCCGTTTGTCCGTATGTACAATCCAGGCTTAATCGATAGCGTGCTATTTTCTGCTTGTTGTCTACAAGTAGCGGCTGGTTTAAATATACTAGAATATGATGCGCTGTATCGCGATTTTTTTTCTACATTCTCTTGACTTTCTAACTCACCACCTTCTCGTAGCAATGCCTCCACTTCATTTTGATGAAGTGATACTGCCTTTCTTTTTCCTTTTTTGTCTAGAAGATTTTTTTCCTCTTCTCTACTCTTCTGTACAACATCATCCATAAATTTTTCTGCCACTTTTATTTTGTCATTTCGTTCAAAGATCCCTGCCACCAATATATGTGGTGGCAGCATGCGGACATCAATACGATTTTTTTCTTGAGAGTTTTTTATTTTATTTAGAGATATCTCTATCAAGCTGATAGCTAGAGCTATTTTCGCTATTTCAAGATCTAATTCATGGATTATTGCTCTTACTTTCTTTCTATCTGCTTTTAATTTCATATTGTAACCATCTTGCGACAAAGAACCATTTCTTATATCTTGATACTGATTAAACTCATTTTTCTTGGTCTTCTTTATAGCCTTTAAATCACGTTTCTGTTTCTCTAAAGCTCGTTTGCCATTAAGCGATAATTCAAACTGTGCTGCGCTAGAGGGCCCCGCTTTTGCTGGATTTACAAAAAAAACATCTTGCCGATTCGGTGATGCCTTTAGCCATTTATGGGTTGCGCTCATTCATTTACCTCACTTTAAATTATATTAAATTTCAACATTGTGTATATATTTTACTATAAATAACTTAAGGGAATATTAATGCTAGTAGTTGTATTTATTATAATTATTTAGGAATAAACGTTGTAGATGCAGAATCAGTCGTAAAATGGGAATTCGTTGTAGACTGGGCAAATATATCAGTCCAATTGCATTCGCTTAAGCAACTATAGTTTCAATTACCGCTGAGTTGTCATCCCCGCGCACGCGGGGATGACAATTCACAGCAAATGAAAACCCGCAGTTTTAAATGCGGCGACTATATATTGGCCATACTTCGAAAAGCGAACTTAACGACTGTCATTGCCACGTC
>CBFGYT010000179.1:0-3712 GCA_965653065.1 uncultured bacterium
GTGGCTTAACTTCGTATTTCAAAAGGTGTTTGGTATATCAACTACGCGATGCATACTTTTGTTCAAACTGCGCCAGCTTTTCTTCTAACTGCACTTGCAAGCGCGCTTTTTCACTATTAGCAATAAAGGCTTGACACGAAGCAGAGCGATAGTCTTTACAAGCTGCAATTGGCGTGAATGCGCGCGGATCTTGCCATAGACTCTCTCCCGGCAAAAACGCATACGTTAATGCATTACGAGTTAACGCTTTTAATTGTTGATACTCTAAATGTTGCTCTATAACGGCTTTTCTATATTCATTAGTCAAATTAGTACGTAAAATACCTTCATCATCCGTCGATAAAATGACTGGCACTGAATGCGCCAAATAATAATGCAGTGGGCTATTCGCACCACGCAATCCCAACAACCATTGATTGCTGGTCAAATTGATTTCTACAGCAATATTGTTATTTGCCATATATGATAATAATTGCTCGGCATTATCTTCATAACCGATATCATCGCCATGACCAATCCGCTCGGCATGTGCAACCATAATTGCGTCATGAATGTGGAAGCGTAAGTCATTTGGCGCCACATCTCTTTCAGCTAATTCACCGGCATGTAAACTAATATGTACATTAGGATAATGTTGATGTAAAAATCCTATGATTTGCATATGCCTTTTATAATTTTTCAAGGCCATGGGACTATCTTCTTCTTGTACTACATTCACCGCCACAAAATCTGGCGAGCGATCCACGACTTCAAAAGCATTAACCGCCATCGCAAAAAAATTATCATTAGGCACTTCGCGTAATACATAATATTGAAACTTAAAGGTAACGCCACACCCTGCGGCTTTAGCATCTTTATCACAGCCTAATAAGCTTTGTGTTTTTGCAACAATCGCATGACTATTGTTAATAGTTGCTGTTACATTTTGATTAAACGCTTTATCTTTTTGTAATGTTTCTAACCTCTCCATATCTGTGTTTTTATTTTTAATTAAACTGGCGAAAGACAATGATTTAGCATCATCGGGGATGGTCATAATTTCCATGTATTGTTCTTGTTGCGAATCCGCACGCTGCAAGACATCGACTAACATTTCTGCTTCGTGCACTGAAACGATAGGTATAAATTTATAGAAAGAAGCAAAGAAATGCTCGTCGGCACTTTCTGCATCTTCTTCGTCAAAATCTTTGAATGACCAAGCTCTTAAATACGCTTCATATAAGTCTTCATTATTGGCTAATTGCGCGCTGCTTTCTCCTACACAGCCTTTATCTACCGATACACTGTGTGTTTTAGTATCTAAGCAGTAAGGTTTAGATGCGGCTAAATTCAACATCGCTTCAGGGTAAGCACCACCCGCTAAATGATAATGTAATTCGCCGCCTTTAGGCATTTCTTTTAAAAAAGCATATAACGCATTCGGATCTTGCTTGATGCTATCAAAATATTGATTTACATCGGCTTTTGCTGAAAACCACAGCATATTTCCTAATAATAAAGGAAGAATAAATTTTTTCATTGGTATGGCTCGGTAAACAAAAAAGAAAATAGTATACTATTAGAGCGCATAAAAATCTAGCAATGCTATAGCAAATAAGATATAATTATTGCTTGACTCTTCTTCTATAAAAGCTATTGGAGAGAACAAATGATTGCGATTCGTCACTATTATACGGACACTTATCAATTAAGCGAGCAAACTCGTGTCATCAGCATAACGGCACACGCTGGCAACCATCATATTAAATTAGCTTCAACACTGTTTCATCCCCAAGGAGGTGGGCAACCTGCTGATCAAGGTATGATAAATAATCTACGTGTGGTAAACGTTATCAACAGTGAAGATAACGATGTTGAGCATATTGTTGACTCTAACGATTTTGCGCAGTATCCCGTGCAATGCAATGACATGGTAACATTAACCATTGATGCCGCAACACGATTTAAACATGCAGCACTACACACCGCCGGACATATGATCCATATTATTTTAATGAATGATGCACTTTACGCACCATTGCTACAAAATCCCAAAGGAAATCATTTCCCTGAGCAAGCCAAGATTACTTATGACATTCATGAAACGGCGACAATTGATAAAGAGGCTTTAAGTAATTTACTTATCTCTAAGATGCACACTTTGATCGCCAATCAATATCCCATCGATATCCAATGGTCACAAGACCAAAAGCATAGATATATTCAAATTGGAGCTTATAAAGAAGAAGGTTGTGGTGGTACACATTTATCCAATACAAAACATTTGGAAGCAACTAGTTTTACCATCCGTAAAATAGAAATCAAAAAAGGTAAAATAGCCATTGGTTATACTTGTGAGCCAAGCAGTGAATTAAAAAAAATGTCAACACATAAAACAATATAATTTCAACTTACAAAGAAGGGTATATATTCATGGCAGCAACAAAAGAGCAAGCAACAATAAAAATTGACAGAGAAGTCTTAGAACAAAACCACAATGCGACAATCAAGATTTATAAACTGGCCTCAGAGCTACAACGGCAACTCAAGGCTCAAAACGAACGAGTCATCGCAGTGGATAAAATCTTAAGAGCTTTTGAAAATAAAAACGTCATTAATGAAAACGATGAAAGCAAGAAATTTTGTTTTATTAGTCTAGACCATGAAGGTAAACAATATTGTTGGTTAGATAGCTTTACAATTACTGCGATAGCTCCTTTACTTGGATCAATTGGTGGCAAAGACTACGAACCCCCTAAGCGTGTGCAACAAAAAGCGCGAACTTCTAGTCTTCCTAGTATATTTTCAGAAGGCGCTCAAAACTGTAGTACCCAAGTCGTTACAGCCACATTAAGAGCGATACAAGACGAGATAAAAAAAATAAAAGACGATTACACTCCTCATAATAGTAGTGCAGAAAATTCTACATTTGACATCAAAAAAGTAGAGCAACATACCGCAGCTGAAACAGATAAAAAGAGCGCACTGCAGCGCACCCCAGGCCTTCATGACGTAGAAGTTGATAAAGCGCCTCCTCCCCCTTCTTCTTCTGTTAAACGAAGCTTTGAAAGTATGGTCACTTTCTTTAACGATGGGTCAGATAGCGCGTCGTCGGTGGAATTAACCAATAAAATACATCATAGTGAAATGAGACAACTCTTTTCTGATGCTCTTATTACCAATACTCTTTGGAGACACTTGAGAAACTTTTTTTTGGTTGGATCCACGAAGACAAAAGAAGAAAACACTATCATCAATGCTTTAAAGCAGCTCCAAATCGCTATTCTGGATAGGTCTTTTGCAAAAGGTGATATGAAAACAGCTAATGGCACGAGACACTTATGGTTGCAAGAAAAGCATATTGCTCTTGTTTCTAAACAGTTAACCGTTCTCAAAGACGCTGTTACTCATTACCCAAGAAACAGCCACACTTTTCAACTACCACTCGAATACCGTAACGATTCAAATTTTTACCTCGAGTGTTTTAGTGCCGTGATAACATATCTTGAGAACCTTCTCAATTTACAACGGCCTGAAAACCGAAGACAGGATGATGATGAAGAGAAAAGAAAATATGTTGAAATACTTTATGGTGCGGTTACGTCTAATAGCATCGCATGGGAGAATTGCGGATGTAAATATATCCAGAATATTTTTAAATTATGTATGGATGTGGCAGCGCGCCCTGGGCAAGGACGAGAGACGGCACTAGAGTTGGTAGTGAGCCCTTGGC
>CBFGYT010000180.1:0-3680 GCA_965653065.1 uncultured bacterium
TTTTTTGTAATCATTTTTGCCAAAAGTGAGTAGTAAATCGATCTATAAAAGGTTAGAATATAAGCCAATGTTTTTATTTAAATAAAGAGCATATACTCACAGCGCTTCGCCTAAAGCCAAAACGCGAAGAGTATAATAGCATAGGTCGATAACTAAGAGGAAATAATGGCTACTTATAGTACAAATGAATTTAAAGCGGGTTTGAAAGTGATTATCGATAACGACCCCTACACCATCGTCGAAAATGAATTTGTTAAACCCGGTAAAGGGCAAGCTTTTGTGCGCACTAAATTTCGTAATTTGAAAACAGCGCGCGTTATAGAAAAAACCATTAAGTCGGGAGACTCTTTAGAAGCGGCGGATGTGATGGAAGTAGAAGCACAATATCTTTATAACGATGGTCATCATTGGCATTTTATGTCGCCGGCATCGTTTGAACAATTCAGCGCTGAAGGGCCTGCTATGGAAGAAGCTAAAATTTGGATTAAAGAACAAGATATGTGTACTATCGTCTTATGGAATGGCCAGCCTTTAAGTGTGGCGCCTCCCATATTTGTGATATTAAAAATTGTAGAAACTGATCCAGGCATACGTGGCGATACTTCTGGTGGCGGTACCAAACCCGCTAAATTAGAAACAGGCGCTGTGGTCAAAATTCCTTTGTTCATTCAAGAAGGGGAAATGATTAAAGTGGATACTCGTACTAGTGAATATGTATCGCGTGTAAAAGAATAAGTTGTCTATATTAAGGAGAAAACAACATGGCAGGGAAGAAGATAATTGCAATAGTGTGTGTAATGTGGTGTGTTGCTATTTCTGCAGTCTATGCGGATATTCCTCCTAGCCAATCGATGTCGTGGCAACAATGGTTGAGTAACACACAACAAGAAGCAATTTCTCAAGGGATTTCTCCTGCCACAGTCGATGCTGCTTTCAACGGATTAACACCCGATAATCGTGTATTAGCGTATGCAAAAAATCAACCCGAACGACGTTTAACTTTCAAACAATATCGGCAATCACGTGGCGATGATTATCGTATTAAATTAGGCGTGCGCGAATATACACGTAACGCGCCATTATTAGATCGCATTGGTCGTCGTTATGGGGTGTCACCGTGCGTCATCGTTTCTTTGTGGGGCATGGAAACCAGTTATGGTCGCGTCACTGGCAGTTTCCCAGTGATACGTTCTTTAGCGACATTAGCGTTTGCTAGTAATCGCAGTGACTATTTTTCACAACAATTGATGTTGGCATTACGTATTTTAAATGATGGTCATATTGATCTAAAACATTATATAGGTGAGTGGGCTGGGGCTTCTGGTCAACCACAATTTATGCCGTCTAGCTTTGAAGATTATGCCGTTGATTATTATGGAGATGGCCGCAAAAATATTTGGACGAGTTTACCGGATGTGTTTGCTTCGATCGCCAATTATTTAGTGCAATATGGTTGGCAAGCAAATCAACCGTGGGGATATGAAGTGGCTGTGCCTGCGCAATTAAGTTTGGGTTCGGGAGAAAATAATTGGCATTCAGTTTCTGATTGGCAACGAGCCGGTGTGACATTAACGAATGGCAGCGCTATTCCCGATAGCTCCGCCGATGCCGCGTTAATTATTCCTGAAGGTGGGCCAGGATTATTGATCTTTAAAAACTTTTATGTATTAAAGCAATATAATAATTCCACGTATTATGCAGGAACCGTGAGTCATATGGCCAATGCAATTTGTCAAAAGAGTGGGTAAAGTCAATGGCATTGAATAAAATTAAATTTATTTTATTAAGCTTGGCGTTGGCGAGTTTAGTCGCTTGCGGTCCGCCATCGCAACCTACGGTAGGGCGACCCCATGCGCCAGCACATCAAACGGCACAGCAAAGCAAAGACGCAGAAATTACTAGTAAAGAAAAGCAAATGCAAGCTGCGGGAGTGACCGTTATTCATGCAGGGCAACAAAGTATGTTGGTTTTGCCTGCCGATGAATTTTTCTTTCCTAATTCATCTCATTTGAATGGTGCTTATTATGGAACATTGAATACCATCAGCGATTATATTTCTCTATTTGATGTCGAAACGATTAAAGTAGCGGGTTATAGCGATGATTGTGGTGATCCTATGCGCGCTATCGCATTATCGCGACAACAAGCACAAAATATTGCGGATTATCTTAAAAATCAAGAAATAAACGCACCGATTATTTATGCCATTGGCTATGGTTGTGCATTCCCTATTGCCGATAATCATCGTAGCGATGGTAGAGAAATGAATCGACGAATACAGATCACATTTTATCGTTCCGATCCTAAACGATAAGGAGGTTTTATGGCAGATGAACAACAGAAACAAGACAAAAAAGCAGCTCGTGCAGCGATGAAAAGTGCATTAGAAATTGTACGCTTGCGTAATAATTATTATCGCGATAGTTATCGCTTCTTAATGGGCAGTGTATTAGCATTAGTTTTATTATGCTTATTGATGGTGATGGTGATTTTTTATTTATATACCACACAGCCTGCACCGCGATATTTTGCGACTAATGTGATGGGGGGAATTATTCCTATCGAACCATTAACTGAACCTACATTATCAGATGCTGCTTTGTTGAGTTGGTCAGGGCGAGCCGCTACTTCCGCATTTACTTTAAATTATGCGGAATATCAAAAGCAATTGGAAGAAACTAAAAATACTTATTTTACAGAAACCGGTGGGCAAAATTTTTTAGATGCGATTAAAGCCTCGTTGAATTTGCAAACAATTATCCAAGGATTTTTTGTGGTGACAGCGCAAGTAATACAAGCACCGACTATTTTACAGCGCGGTATTCTGACCATGCCGGATGGCAATAAAGCATTTGCCTGGCAAATTCGTGTGCCGGTCCGTGTGAATTGGAGTAGTCAAGCACGACAATTTACCAATACGTATAATGTGTTATTAACCATAGTTCGTAATTCTCCATTTATCGATCCTGTGGCAAGACAAATGAATTTAGACAGTTTACAAGGGATCGCCATACAACAGTTTGTCGCGCAAAATAGCGGTATGTAGAGTAAGGACAATCATGGCCAATCGACTCGATCGAAAAAATACATTTTTCTTTAAGACCTTGATTTCTTGCGCGCTTATTTTAGCGGGATTAATGGCGGTTACGTTTTGGCGGGTGCGCCACCCAGAAGAGCCTAAGTACTATCAAGTTGCAATCAATGCCGCCGGGCAAAAACAATATATACCGTTACAATTCTTAAATGGACGAATTTTTTCGCGTGAAATGTTACTGTTATGGGTGCAAGAAGTGGTTGCTGATGTGTATACGTTTAATGGCGTGACATATCAACAAAAATTTAGAAATTTATTATCAGCAGATTTTACCCCTGATGGCGCCGCTTCATTTCGTAAAGCTTTGGAGGATAGCCAATTGTTAAAGCAAGTTACCACGCAGCAATTAAATTTAACCGGCATTGTTTCAGGGCAACCGGTTATTTTGAAACAAGGATTCTTACTGGGCCATTATAGTTGGAAAGTGCAAATGCCCGTGTTATTAACGTTTGAAAGCGCCAATAATATTACCAATAAACAAATTATTGTGACGGTATTAGCCGTTGCTGTTCCTTCTACTCAATCTCCTAATACGGTTGCGATAGATCAATTTTGGTCGCAGGAGTGATGTATCTATGCCCTATAA
>CBFGYT010000181.1:0-3675 GCA_965653065.1 uncultured bacterium
CGAAATTTTAGCTTGTTGTGTGCTGAACATCATTTAATCTTGGATTAAGCACAGACTCTTAATTTCACTTCAATCTACCCACTCTCCCGCGCTAGGAGTTTTGCAATTATAACGACGCTTCTTGCGGGAGAGGGTTGGGGAGAGGGCTGGCGTGATGTTTCCATGCCCTCTCCCCAGCCCTCTCCCGTGCGATAGTATCATTATAATAGCAAAACTCCTAGCGCGGGAGAGGGGGTAGATCTCGCTTATCTCACGTTTCAACTTTAGATTCACATGTATAGCGTTAAGTATACTCTGGATACCGATCAGGAAAAATCTCGTAAAGATACTTCAAACTTACTCAATGTTAAGCTTCTTCAAGCGATACCGTAATGATCTCACACTAATCCCTAATTCTTTGGCTGTTTTTTGTTTATTTCCATTATATCGCAATAACACCGTTTCTATCGTCTTTTTTTCCATATCATTGACGACATATTCTAATCCAGTGGATTCTTCATCCATATTCAACATTTCTTCTTCGGTAGGCAAATGTAAATCTTTCTTATTAATCGCATCGTTGTCACACAAAGTAATCGCTCTTTCTAAAATATTCTCCAATTCACGCACATTACCGGGAAAATCATAGGCTAACAATAATAATAATGCTTCTTTTTCTATCGTGACTACAGGACGATTCCACTGTTGACAGATTTTATTAATTAAAAAAGAAACAAGTAAAGGAATATCTTCTTTTCGCCCTCGTAATGGTGGCACTGTTAATTCAATCACATGTAAGCGATAAAATAGATCTTCTCTAAATCTTCCTTGGCTCACTAATTTAGATAGGTTTTG
This sequence comes from uncultured bacterium, assembly GCA_965653065.1. GTDB lineage: Bacteria > Pseudomonadota > Gammaproteobacteria > UBA1113 > UBA1113 > VFKP01. The sequence goes on from CBFGYT010000181.1 coordinate 835, forward strand.
ATTAGTAGCACTAATTAAACGAATATCTAACATTTCTTCTTCTTGTCCGCCAATAGGTCGTACGGATTTTTCTTGTATCACGCGCAATAGTTTCACTTGCATCGGTAAAGGCAATTCGGCTATTTCATCTAAAAACAGTACGCCCCCATTGGCTAATTGAAACAAGCCTTTTTTATCCATATTAGCGCCGGTGAAAGCTCCTTTTTTATATCCAAAAAATTCACTTTCCAATAATTCATCTGGGATAGCACCACAATTCACTGCAATAAAAGGCCCTTTCTTACGTATACTACTGACATGAATTCGTCTGGCAATTAATTCTTTACCACTACCCGAAGGCCCAACAACTAACACCGGTGCTTGACTGGTAACCACTTTATCTACCATGGCTAACAACGCTTGAATAGCTGGAGACTGTCCAATAATGATATCGCGTGGTGAAATGGATTGTGGCGTTAGCTTTTTTAATTCCAATGCTTGTGTAACTAACCGTCGTACCATTTCAACATTCACGGGTTTCGTCACAAAATCGTACGCGCCTTCTTTGAGCGCTTTTGTTGCTAAATCTACGCTGCCATAGGCAGTAAAAATCGCCACCGGCAGATGAGGTTGTTTCTCTTTCACCCACTGTAATATATCTAAGCCACTGCCATCCGGTAATTTAAAATCGGTAATGCAGAAATCTAATGTTTTTTCAGCTAAAATAGCCAATGCTTCTTGGCGGGTATTCGCTAAGACGACTGAGATTTCCATTTGATTTAAAATAATTTTCATCAAATCGCAGATGTCTTTTTCATCATCTACAATTAATACTTTATAATGATATTTTTTCACTGTTTCACTCATAATGCTGTTTCTCGCATCCTCGCTGTAATAACAAAGCAAGCACCCGCTTTCTGACTATTTTCATACGTTAGTGTAGCATAATTAGCTTGACAAAGCTGTAAAGTAATATAGAGTCCTAACCCTGTTCCTTTGTCTTTGGTTGTAAAAAAAGGTTCAAATAGATATTTTTGTTGATTTTTCTTGATCCCAGGTCCATAATCTTCGACTCTAATGTCACAACTATTTTGTGCTTCTTTACTGGAAATATAAATATTTAATTTTACATAACCTAATTTCTGTTGGCTAAAATAGCCGGCATTATCACACAGATTGAACAAGACTTGCCGTAAATGTTCTTGGTCAAAAAATATAGTTAAGCCTTTTTTTTCAAAAAAACATTCTATCTCTGCATCTAATGGCATAGTGGATTTTAATTCTTTCAAAAACAAGCTCATCCAAGTTTCTAATTCGATAATGCCGGGCTTAGCTTTTCTTTCTCCCGGTAAGTGCAAAATATTCTTAACAATACCATCAATACGATGAGTTTGCCTATCAATGATATTAACGAGTGTTTCTTCTTGTGAATCATTAAACTCTTTTTCTGATAGTAATTGCGCCGCTTGTGCGATGGCATTGAGTGGATTGCGAATTTCATGCGCCACACTGGCCGTCAATCGCCCCAAAGATGCCAGCTTTAATTCTTGTGCTTTTTGATATGATTTTCGACTGTCTTCTAAAAACAAAATTGCATACGTTGGCTTTTTCTGCCATTGCGATAATAAGATAACGCGAATACTCAGATATAACGCTTCCACCGTAAAAGAAAATTGATCTTCATGTTGACCTAATGCTTGAGAAAAATAAACATCACTCAATACAGAAGAGTATTGCACGATATCTATGGGATCTCTTGCTTGTTTCCAATCAACCAACCGCAATGCCGATGGATTAATGAAAATTATTTTTTGTGTTTCATCTAAAATGATAACGCCAATATCCATTTGGCTAATAATCATTTGACTCAAGTATTCCAAGCTTAATATTTCTTGTTGCTTTTCTTTCGCTAAAATTTCACTTGCACGGATGCGAACGGATAAGCTAAATGCTAAAATAGCCGTAGCAAAGTAAGAAATAGAATATAGCCCTGCTGCTGCCAAGTTAGTCCATTGCCATTGATTTTTTGCTAATCCACTTTTCAGGAATAATGTTGCCAGACTCGCTATAGCCGCAAAGAGTAACGGTAATAACCCAGCCGTAACAATACTTCCAATGGCAATAATTGAATTAATTAAGATAATAAATACTTCTGTCATGGAATGATTGAAATACATCAAAATAGAAAGCATACTCAAATCAATCATGACGCCTATGACTGTAAGCGTATACGCTGAAAAACGATGCCATAAAGTCACGCCTATCATGCTAATTGCAAATAACAGATACCCATCCGTCATCACTTGATAGACTTTATTAGGCGGGCTTCCTAATAATAAATTACTTTGTACGGATGTAAATAAGAATAATCCGCAAATAATTAACAATCGATAAGAATTATAAGTATGTAAAACAACACGCGCCAATTTTTCAATCGATTGATCAGGCTCATTTTTGTTCAAATGCAACGTTAACATAGGTCTCCAGGACGCGGCGCTTTCCATTTTAAATAGTATATACCAAACACACTTGAAGTGTGAAATCAACTACCCTATCAACCCCACTAATATCTGATATACTATCCGCAATATTTAACATACTTTTATCGCAGATTGAGTAAATAATGTCTATAAAAATAGCACTGGCACAAGTTAATTTTTTCGTTGGCGACATCAAAGGAAACGCAGAAAAGATCGTGCAACATGCAACTCAAGCTTGCGCAGAAAAAGCGCAGCTCATTATTTTTCCAGAATTAGCATTAAGCGGCTATCCCCCTGAGGACTTTTTATTTCGCCTCGCCTTTCAACAACAATTACAAGCGGTAATGCCAGCATTACTTACTGCCAGTCGCTCTATTGATAT
>CBFGYT010000182.1:0-3640 GCA_965653065.1 uncultured bacterium
AACGGTCGGAAAGAGTTGATTTACCATGGTCGATATGCGCGATGATAGAGAAATTAGCGCTAAAACGGGATTGGGGATTGAAGAATTATTAGAGCAATTGGTAAAACGCATTCCGCCGCCGACTATGGATGATAAAGCGCCGTTGCAAGCGCTGATCATCGATTCTTGGTTTGATAGTTATTTAGGCGTGGTGTCGTTAGTGCGCGTCAAAGCCGGCACATTGCAATTACGTGATAAAATTAAAGTGATGTCCACGGGGCAAACTCACGAAGTCACTAAGATGGGGATTTATACACCCAAACTCGTAGATAAAGATACATTAGCTGCGGGCGAAGTAGGGATGGTCGTTGCCAGCATTAAAGATATTAATGGTGCTCCGGTAGGCGATACCTTAACGCATGCAAGTCATAGTGCTGAAACACCTTTACCGGGTTTTCAAAAAGTGCAGCCTAAAGTATTTGCAGGATTATTTCCAATCAGCGCGGATGATTATGAAGAATTTCGTGAAGCATTAGCAAAATTAAGTTTAAATGATGCGTCTTTATTTTTTGAACCAGAAACTTCTGAAGCGCTAGGGTTTGGATTTCGTTGTGGTTTCTTGGGCATGCTGCATATGGAAATCATTCAAGAGCGCCTAGAACGCGAATATGATTTAGATTTAATTACTACAGCACCCACAGTGATTTTTGAAGTATTGACACTTAAGGATGAACTTTGTCTTATTGATAATCCAGCACGCTTGCCAGCGCCAGGGACGATCCGTGAAATTAGAGAGCCTATTGTGATTGCGAATATTTTAACACCGCAAGAGTATGTCGGTAATATTATTACTCTATGTGTTGAGAAACGCGGCGTGCAAGTGAAAATGCTGTATTTAGGCAGACAAGTTTCTTTGGTATATGAATTACCTTTAAACGAAGTAGTATTAGATTTCTTTGATCGCTTAAAGTCAGTGAGTCGTGGCTATGCTTCGTTTGATTATCATTTTTCGCGTCATCAAGTAGCCGATTTAGTCAAACTAGATGTGCTCATTAACAGTGAAAAAGTAGATGCATTATCGATCATTGTACATAGAGACAATGCGTATCATCGTGGCAAAGCGTTGGTTGAGCGTATGCAAACGTTGATCCCACGACAAATGTTTGACGTAGCGATTCAAGCCGCGATTGGATCACAAATTATTGCCAGACAAACCGTAAAAGCATTACGTAAGAATGTCACGGCAAAATGCTACGGTGGGGATATTTCGCGCAAACGTAAATTACTCGAAAAACAAAAAGCAGGTAAGAAACGAATGAAGATGGTAGGAAGAGTTGAAATTCCTCAAGAAGCCTTTTTAGCAGTGTTACAAGTGGAGACGAAGAAATGACAACAGCTACGTTAATTTATATGGCCGTATTCGTAGTGACGGGTATTATCAGTTTGGTGGATATCTTACATTGGGCGCCTAATCGACGCAAAGCTAAGATAGATAAAAAACCGGAATACATTGAATTTTCTCGTTTCGTATTTGTGTTATTATTTTTATACGGAATTTATCGGTTATTTTTTTACAATATTAATATCAGCTATTATTTCCCTATCGCTTTAACCCTAGCGACCATCGTCACAGGAATTATCTATGCATTGGATAAAATCATATGGGCGAAGAATCGTGCTAAAGATGCAAAGCTGCCCGCATTGGTAGAGTTTTCGCATTCGTTCTTCATTGTATTCTTAGTTGTATTTCTGATCCGCTCTTTTGTCGCTCAGCCGTATCGCGTACCAACGGGGTCGTTAGAACCAACGGTATTGCCAAATGACTTTTTATTGGTAACACAATATAGTTATGGATTACGCTTCCCTATAGGGAATGCACGCTTTATCGACATTGGAGAACCCAAGCGTGGCGATATTGCGGTATTTCATTATCCAGTTGATCCCAAAACAGATTATGTTAAACGAATTGTAGGGGTGCCGGGAGATCATATTGTCTATAAAGATAAAACAGTTTATGTCAATGGCGTAGAAGCGAAACAAACTTACGTTGGAGATGCCATTGATTATGAAGATCCCGCAGAGGGCGGAAATATTCCAGCAAAACTGTATGACGAAGATTTGAATGGCGTCAAGCATCCTATTTTAATTAATCCTAATAAAGAAGACGATAATACATATGATTTTACTGTTCCTTCAGGATATTATTTTGCTTTAGGCGACAATCGTGACGACAGTTATGATAGTCGTTATTGGGGCTTGGTTCCAGAGAAAAATTTTGTAGGGAAAGCACAATACATTTTATTAAGCTATGATGCACAAACTAAAAAGTTACGCTGGGCGCGATTTGGCAAAAAGATTCACTAGGAACGAGAATGCAGACGTTAGAAAATTTATTGACTCGTTTAGAGTATCAGTTTAATAATCCAGGATTATTAAATACGGCCTTAAGTCATCGCAGTGTTGAAGGCGCGAATTATGAACGTTTAGAATTTCTAGGCGATTCTATTGTCAATTTTGTGATTGCTGAAGCGCTGTATTTTAAATTTCCTTCAGCACAAGAAGGCGAATTGAGTCGATTGCGTGCGTATTTTGTCAAAGAAGAATCTTTGGCAGAAGTTGCTCGCGAATTAGAGTTGGGTAGCTTTTTACGCTTAGGCAGCGGCGAATTAAAATCAGGCGGACGTGATCGAACTTCTATTTTAGCGGATGTGTTAGAAGCTGTGATAGGAGCATTGTATTTAGATGCAGGCTTAGAAGTCTGTAAACAAAAAATATTACACTGGTTTAGCCACCGCCTAGAAACTACATCTTATAAAAAGTCACTTAAAGATCCTAAGACTCGATTACAAGAATGGGTGCAAGGTAAAGGATTGCAATTACCGGTGTATGAAATCATCAAAGTAGAAGGATTGGCACATCAGCAAGTATTTACAGTGTCTTGCTCATTAGCTGAGTTGGGTTATCATAGTGAAGCAATCGACTCGACACGACGCAAAGCAGAGCAAGAAGCGGCTAATAAAATATTGACCCAGATAGAGAATGATCAACATGTCTAATGAAAAGTGTATTCGTATCGCGATTGTCGGTAGACCTAATGTGGGAAAATCCACTTTAATGAATCGTATTGTCGGCGAAAAAATTAGTATTACTTCGCATAAACCACAGACAACGCGCCACCGCATTTTGGGCATTAAAACCATTGATGCAGTACAAATGATTTATGTCGATACACCGGGATTGCAACAAAGTCCCGAGCAATCCTTGCATAAATACATGAATCGTTTGGTGTCGCAAGTCGTCGATGATGTCGATGTGATTGTTTGGGTGGTAGAGGCGTTAAGATTTAATGAGGGTGATGCTAAGGTATTAACGCGCTTGACTAAAATTGAGATCCCAGTGATTTTGGCTATCAATAAGATAGATGAAGTCACTGACAAGACGGCGTTATTGCCTTTCATAGAGGAAATGCAACAGAAACATTCTTTTCTGCATATTGTGCCATTGTCGGCACGAAAAGATAAAGGCGTAGATGCTTTAGAAAAAATTATTATGGGATTAGCTCCCGAACGTGAACATGAATATAGCGACGATGATATTACCGATCGCTCTTTGCGCTTTTCCGTGGCGGAAGTGATCCGTGAAAAGTTAACGCGTTATTTAA
>CBFGYT010000183.1:0-3627 GCA_965653065.1 uncultured bacterium
TTCACTGATTTTTAATTTTTTTGCGACTTTGGGTGCAGCGGGTGTTCTTGCAACTTTACCACAATTTGCTGACTTGCCCGATGCTAATTTAGCCTGTGGTATCATCACCGCAGCGATGTTTCTGCCTATAACAGCGATAGAAGCCGCGAAAATAAAGAAAGAAAATAGAAAGAGTGGAACGTATGGTGAGGCAGTTGTGGATCTTTTTATTGATGATAAAAAGGGAGGTGATGCTGTATCTAAAGAAGAAAAAATGCCACTTCTTTTAAATGAAGATTCTGAAGATAGAGAAAAGACCGATCCAGTAGATAGAAAAAAGACCGATCCAGTAGAGTCCTCCTCTGCGAAAAGCGAAAGTTGGGGTGCTTGGTTTTCTCGCAAAGCAACAGAAACAGCAAGTGCAGTCGCGTATACTATGGAGGCTTGTACTGTTATTTGCGGTTCTTAATTTGTCGTATGAATGACTTCATTGAAATTGTCATCCTCGCGCACGTGAGGATGACGGTACGTAGATATAATAACCGAACTTCGCACGAATGTCCTTAATCCACCCTACAAGATCCCGCATCTTCAAGTGTGCTCAGTACATACCGATTTCTCTTATTAAGAATTCTACATACTCTGCTTAATCTCATCCATCTGCGCTTGAATCTTTGCTTTATTTAAATCGGAATTATTCGGCAACGCCAATGCCATTTTTAATTGATCCAGTGCTTGTCGCGGTGCACCTAAACTCACTAAGTAAGTTGCCCGCGTCTGATAGGCATCTGACAATAAGCCTGATTTACCTTGTGCTTGCGATAACAATTCATACGGTACAGGATCATCGGGCACATCTAATTGATGTTGTCGTAATAAGCTCAACGCCAATTTGGGTTGATTATTTTCTAATAAAGTATACGCATAGTAATAAACTACTGCATAATTTTCTGGATATTGTTGTTGTAAGCGTGCAAATTCATCTAAAGCTTGTTTGTAATTATTGTCGGTGGCATAAGCGCGACACCACGCAATGTCTATCCATAAATTATCTGGATCTTGTTGATGCAATTCATTTAAGATAGGCAATGCTTTCGCCGATTGGCCATCATTCTTTAATGCAATCGCATAACCATAACGAGTAGCCTCTAATTGAGAGGCCGGCGTCTTAGGTAATTGCTTCTCATAATCAGTGACTAAACTGTGGCTATTGCTGGCAGTTTGCATACGTAGATGATTTTGTAAAAAAGCATAGCCTTGATCTTCACGATAAGCTTTCACAGGGAAATGACTGGCACGACTTTCCGTATCGGCAATACGATTTGTGGTTAATGGGTGTGTACTTAAAAATTCAGGCACAGTGCCATACATACGTTGTGCGCGTTGTAAGGTTTCAAAAAAATTCGGCATACTGTAAGGATTAAAATCAGCATTATATAAAACTTGCATACCGATGCGATCCGCTTCTTCTTCATTTTCACGCGAAAAATGTAACATACTTTCTTGTGCGCCGGCCATTGTCGCCGACATCGCGCCTGCCGCCGCATTGGGGTTATAAGCCCCTATGGCAATAGAGGCGAGTAATCCTGCTAAAGCGGACAATTCGACGCCTTTCATTTTTTGCATAGAACGAGCTAAGTGCCCTTGCGTGACGTGACTGATTTCGTGTGCTAGTACGGCCGCTAATTCACTTTCATTTTTAGCTTGAATAATCAAAGCACTGTTAATGCCTACATAGCCACCCGGGCCTGCAAATGCATTGATATCAGGACTGGCAACAACAAAAAAATGGAAAGTTTGACCATTGGTTTTGGCGGCTCTCACTAAACGATTGCCTAAAGCAGTCACATAGCTATCTGTTAAAGGGTCATCCACAACATGACCGCTGACTTCAATGGCTTGATAAAATTGCTTGCCCAATTGCGCTTCTTGTAAATCACTTAAGGCCGGTGTATTGTTATCGGCAAGGCTAGGTAAGGGAATGTCGGCACAGGCAGAAAAGCTGTAAAGAGCAAAAAATAAGCAGCTGATTACTTGCTGGAAATATTTGTTTTTTAAGAATAAATGCATAGACAAACCCATCAAATTCTGATTAAATAACGTGCATATTATACGCTATACTGCGGAGAAAAAATAGTCTAAATGAAAGCCTCAGATGAGATTATTTTAGATGTGACAAAGTTTCTTTGTCCCATCCCGTTATTGAAATCAAAGCAAGCACTCAAGGCTTTATTGCCGGGAGAGGTATTACGAATTGTGTTACACGATACAGCGAGTATTGAAGACGTGCGTTTATTGATTGAAAGCATGGAGATAGTATTATTGGAAGAGGGCGATAGTGAAACTGATCATTATTTTTTGGTCAAGAAAAAAGAATGATTCAGCTGTGCCTTTAATTGGCCTCGATCTGTCCCCTCTCCCGCGCTAGGAGCTTTACTAATATAATGATGCTCTTCGCGGGAGAGGGTTAGGGAGAGGGAATGGTTATGGATGGTCATTTGAATGAGTTGAGAATGGCGTTATTGTAGATAGCTACTACTCATTATCATGATAAACAATTACAGGAAAACCACTTAAATGTTAAATATATTACAAACCTGGTATAAGCGATATTTATGCGAGCCACAAGCCGTGTATTTATTGATTTCTATCGTCGTGATTTTACTCATTATGACGCTATTAACGCCGGTATTTGCGCCGGTATTCGCCAGCTTAGTCATTGCTTATCTATTAGAAGATATCGTGGCGCGATTAGAAAAATGGCGTTGGCCGCATTGGTTGGCTGTCAATAGTGTTTTTCTATTATTTATTGGCGCATTGATCGTGGGCTTATTTATTTTATTGCCGTTATTGTGGCAACAATCAACGAGTCTATTAAGTGAATTTCCTTCTATGGTCGGACGAGGCAGTCGTTTTTTAAGTGACTTGCCACAGCGTTATCCAGACTTAATTTCTGTCGATCAATTTAATTCAATTGTAACTTCAGTAAAAACCGATGCCTTTAAATATGGGCAAGTTTTATTGGGCATATCACTATCGTCCATTCCTACTTTTATTGCCTTAGCGGTGTATTTAGTATTAGTGCCTATGCTGGTTTATTTATTTCTATTGGATAAAAAGCGAATTATGGGCTGGTGTAATCGTTATTTGCCACAAGATAAACATATCATTTTACATATTTGGCATGAAGTCGACATTCAGTTAGGAAATTATGTACGTGGTAAACTATTAGAAGTCGTGATTATTTCATTATTAGCATTTATTATTTTTGCATTATTAAATTTAAATTATACAACTTTGTTAGCGGTACTAGTAGGGATTTCTTCTTTAGTGCCGATCATTGGAGCGATCATCGTGTCGGTACCCGTTATTCTCGTGGCATTTTTAGAATGGGGGTGGACAGCACCGTCGCTCTATTTATTAATTGCCTATACTATTCTATTAACATTCGACGCCAATATATTAGTGCCATTCTTGTTTTCCGAAACAGTAAAGATACATCCTATCGCAATTATCATTGCTATTTTATTTTTTGGCTGTGTGTGGGGATTTTGGGGGATTTTCTTTGCGATTCCTTTGGCCATTTTAATGAAAGCGCTTATTCATTCGTGGCCGAGAAGAGAGATATAAATGAGATTGAAAACTTTA
>CBFGYT010000184.1:0-3614 GCA_965653065.1 uncultured bacterium
TGATTAATATAAAGCACTTTAGAATAGCATATTTTGTGAGGGGTGATAAGGTATTTTCAGTGGTGCTTATGCCCTGCATCCATTAACCGGGGAACGCTTACCCATCTGGTTAGCCAACTTTGTATTGATGGATTATGGTACCGGCGCTGTTATGGCTGTGCCCGCACATGATGAGCGAGATTTTGAATTCGCACAAAAATATCATCTGCCTATTATTCCTGTCATAAAATCTAGCGATAATACAACTTGGGATTTTAGCAAACAAGCGTTAACGGGTTACGGCATTGTGCAATTACCCGAAAAATATGCGGGTCTTACTTCAGAAGAAGCACTAGAAACAATGACGGCAGATTTAAGTCAACAAGGTAAAGTCTCTGCTAAAATCCATTATCGTTTACGCGATTGGGGTATTTCACGACAACGTTATTGGGGAACGCCTATTCCCATTATTAATTGTAAAGACTGTGGCAGCGTCCCCGTTCCAGAAAAAGAATTACCGGTTAAATTACCCATCGATGTCACATTGACAACACCACAGTCCCCTTTAAAAACCATGCCCGAATTTTTAAATGTGATGTGCCCGCAGTGCGACAAACCTGCTGAACGAGAAACCGATACTTTTGACACGTTTGTTGAATCTTCGTGGTATTACGCACGCTTTGCTTGTTACGATCAAAATAATGCGATGTTAGATGAACGCGCAAATTACTGGACACCAGTCGATCAATATGTTGGCGGCATAGAGCATGCCATTCTACATTTGCTCTACGCTCGCTTTTTTCATAAAGTGATGCGCGACTTAGGCTTAGTGCATTCGGATGAACCATTTACACGATTACTGACGCAAGGCATGGTATTAAAAGACGGTGCTAAAATGTCTAAATCCAAGGGCAACACTGTGGATCCACAATCGTTATTAAATCAATACGGTGCCGATACCGTCAGATTATTTAGTATTTTTGCAGCCCCGCCGACGGCCAGTTTAGAATGGGCCGACAGTGGCGTTGCTGGCGCACATCGTTTCTTACATAAGCTCTGGGACTATTGTCATCAGCAGAAAAATAATTTATCAACAGAAAATATTGACTGGAGTAAAGCGCCCGATGCAATTAAAACTACTCGTCGAGAATTGTATTTAATTCTACAGCAAATTAACTTTGACTATGAACGACAACAATTTAATACCGTCGTTTCTGGCGCAATGAAAATATTGAATTTACTAGAAAAGAATATTTCATCAACGACTATTGCTGCTGCAGATAAAGCACTCTTGCAAGAAGCCATCAGCATTATTTTACGTGTTTTATCACCGATTGTTCCGCACATTACACAAGTATTATGGGAAACGCTACAATATCCAGATACTCTACTGCGACAATTCTGGCCTAAAGTAGATGAGGCAGCGTTAGAGTCCAATGTATTGAATCTCATTATTCAAATTAATGGCAAATTACGTGCGCATCTCACTGTAGCTAGTAATAGTGATGAAGAACAGATTAAAGAGAAAGCGTTGGCCGAACCAGTTATCCAACGACACTTACAAGATCATGAAATTAAAAAAGTCCTTTACGTGAAGGGCCGTTTAGTCAATGTCGTGGTAGGAGAAAAATCATGATACGAAAAAAGATGGCTATCATTACTGTATTCACTTTAGTGTTAGTTTTAAGTGGTTGTGGCTTTCATCTGCGCGGTATTGTTAAATTATCTGCCGCCCTTCATCAACTTTACATCGCTTCCGACAATCCTTACGGCCCTATCACATTGCAATTAAAACAGATCTTAGCGCACTCTGGCGTGATATTGGAAGATAAACCGGGGCCCGGCATTATCACATTAGATTTAAAAAATGAACGCTATAATACGACAACTTTCAGTGAAAGTGCCAGTAGCAAAACAAAACAATATACTTTGTTTTTAAATTTAGATTACGACTTGAAAGACAACAAGGGCTCTACTTTATTTGGTCCAAAAACAATTACCACTCAAGAGAATTATACGGTCAACGAATCGAGCGTATTAACCACCACCACACAAGAAGACAGCGTGCGCGCTAGCTTACAAAAACGTACTGTATACTTGTTATTAGATCAGTTAAATTCTAAGTTAGTCAATAGCGCATTGCAAAAAGCATCTAATACTAGCAATGAAAATTAATCTCACTCAATTAACACCACAACTCTCTAGAAGCTTAGCCAAGTTTTATTGGCTAAGCGGAGACGATGCTGCTTTGCAAGAAGAGGCGTTAGCACTTATCTTAGAGAAAGCAACTCAAAATGGCTTTATTGATAAAAAGCAATTTGCTCTGTCTACGCAATTAGAAGACCACTCATTATGGCAAGCGATTTATAATCAAGACTTGTGGCAACAGAAAAAAATTATTTTAATTCACTTGAATGGTAGTAAGTTAACGCAAAAAGGAGCTGCTTTCTTTTTAGAATGCTTGAAGGGATTAACGGAAGATATACTCTTGATTGTACAAAGTGCAAAATTAGAATCTGCTCAATATCAAACGACTTGGTTTAAGACCGCAGAGGTTGACGGCGTCTTTATACAATTATGGCCATTGACAGAAAAAGAATGGCAAAAATGGCTACACGATAAAATCAAATGCTTAGGCTTAACGATTGATGCCAATGGCCTGTCTTTACTATTACATTATTTTGACGGTAACTTATCTGCAGCAAAAAACGCTCTCGCCACATTAAAACTGGCATTCTCACAACAAACAATCAATGAAACAGACATCGTTGCATTATTAACTCCGCAAGGAGAATACACTTTAAATCAATTAACGGATAGTATTTTACAAGGAAACGCCGCTAAGGCTGAACGAATTTTGCAACAATTACGCCAGCAAGGCTTAGAGGCTAATTTAATTTTATGGGCATTAGTGCGCGAATTGCGCTTATTAACCTTATTAAGCGACTCTCCTCCCGCAACCAATGAAGAACTTGCTCCCTATCGCTTATGGCCACAACGGAAAGCCGCATTACAACAAGCAAGTAAACGCTTAGCCAACGATCAGTGGAAACACTGTTTTAAACTAGCGCACCATTGTGATAAAATAGCCAAAGGCATTATAACGGATAATATCTGGCTCAAGTTAAGTCAATTCACTTGCGCCATGGTCACGGGTCAATTTTTAGAGAGAGAATACTTATAATGACACACATTAAGCCGATAGGTATTTTAGGCGGCGCTTTTGACCCCATCCATATAGGGCATTTACGCTTGGCCTTAGACTTTTTACAAATCCTAGATTTGGCAGAAATTCGCTTTATTCCTTGTAAAACGCCAGTGCATAAAGACAATACTTTGGCGACCGTCGAACAACGCTTAACGATGTTACGCTTGGTGTTAGATGATTTTCCACAATTTTGTTTAGATGAGCGCGAAATAAAAAGAGACAGCGCTTCTTATATGATTGATACGGTAAAATCTCTACACCAAGACTATCCTGACACCCCTTTGTGTTTACTCTTAGGCAGCGATGCTTTCTTAGCGTTAGACACATGGAAAGAGTGGCAAAAATTATTAGACTATGTTCATATTGTGGTTGGCTTACGCGCCGGCAGTCCTTTTTTATTAAATGATAATTTAACCGATTTAATTGC
>CBFGYT010000185.1:0-3586 GCA_965653065.1 uncultured bacterium
GGAATTAGCAGAAGAATTAGCAGATATTAGTGAACGTGCGCGCAATAAAGCATTAAAGACACATGAAATGCAGGGGAGTTCTTTTAGCATTTCCAGTTTAGGCGGTATTGGTGGTACTGCGTTTACGCCGATCATCAATGCGCCCGATGTGGCGATATTAGGGGTTTCAAAAGCAAGTTATAAACCTGTGTATGATGGTAAAGAATTTAAACCGCAATTGATGTTGCCGTTGTCATTGTCTTACGATCATCGTGTGATCGATGGGGCCGATGGCGCGCGTTTTTGTCGTCAATTGGTGGAATTTTTAGAAGATATTCGTTGTTTGGTATTGGATTAGTTTTGGAGTAAATAATAATGAGTGAACAAAGCTTACATTTTCCTTTAGTCGTTATCGGTAGTGGTCCTGGGGGCTATACTGCGGCATTTCGTGGTGCTGACTTAGGATTAAAGGTTTTATTGATCGAAAAGTTTGATGCCATCGGTGGCGTTTGTTTAAATGTAGGCTGTATTCCTTCGAAAGCGTTATTGCACAGTGCTAAAGTCATCGATGAAGCGCATGACATTAAATCTTGGGGTATTGAATTTGCCGCACCTAAGATCAATACTAAAACTTTGAAAGAAGCGAAAGATAAAGTCGTCGGCCGTTTAACCGGCGGATTAAAAGCCTTGGCGAAACAACGCGGTGTGACGATACTCACAGGTTACGCACGTTTTAGCGATGACAAACATATTACTGTTGAAACCAAAGAAGGCAATAAGACTGTGACCTTTGATAATGTCATTATTGCGGCGGGATCTCGTCCCGTGAAATTACCCTTCTTACCAGACGATCCACGCATTATTGATTCGACCGGTGCATTGGATTTAGCGAAAGTAGATGGTAATTTATTGGTGATCGGTGGTGGTATCATCGGTTTAGAAATGGCAACCGTGTATCGTGCGTTGGGCTGTAAGATCACCGTGGTAGAATTAATGGATGGGTTAATGCCAGGTGCGGATAGAGATTTAATTAAACCATTCCATAAATTTGTCGCCAAACAATATGAACAGATTTTATTGAAGACCAAAGTTACCAAAGTGGAAGCAAAGAAAGATGGCTTGTGGGTGACGTTTGAAGGGGAAGGTGCGTCCGATAAACCACAACGTTTCGATCAAATTTTATCGGCAGTAGGGCGTAGACCGAATACGGATCGCTTAGATTTAGATAAAACAACGATTAAAGTCAATGAACGTGGCTTTATTGATGTCGATAAACAAATGAAAACCAATGTTGCCAATATCTATGCGATTGGCGATATTGTCGGGCAACCGATGTTAGCGCATAAAGCAGTGGCTGAAGCACGCGTGGCTGCCGAAGTCATTTCTGGATTAAAACATTATTTCACACCAACCTGTATTCCTTCTGTAGCGTATACCGATCCCGAAGTCGCATGGACAGGCGTGACGGAAGATCAAGCGAAAGCACAAGAGTTAAATTATGGTACGGCGACTTTCCCATGGATGGCCAGTGGCCGTGCATTGAGTATGGCGCGTGATGAAGGCTTAACGAAATTAATTGTCGATAATGATACGCATCGTGTGATTGGCGCAGGGATTGTCGGACCCAATGCGGGAGAACTCATCAGTGAATTGTGTTTGGCAATTGAAATGGGCGCCGATGTAGAAGACATTGGATTAACCATTCATCCTCATCCCACATTATCTGAAAGCGTGGCCATGGCGGCAGAAATTTTTGAAGGCACGGTGACGGATCTGTATATGCCGAAGAAAAAGAAAGAAGAGAAGAAGTAAAAGAAGAGAAGAAGTAGCAGCTTAGTTTTTTATTAAGTGACTTCTTATTAAGCTTGACTTTAGGTTAATCGAAGAACAGTAATAACCCGCCGTCATTGCCACGTCGCTACGCTCCTCGCAATGACGGCGAGTTTTTATACCAGGATAGGGGTTATACTAGAATACAGTTATACTAAATTCATTTAGATTCGGATCATTTGAAAATGATTATCTTTGTTTCTTCTGACCTTCCAGTTTTTTATAAGCAAAACTCTCTTCATCTCCCTTAATCTAAAAATGCACTTTTTTTAATCTCAGCTATACTTATAACTGTGTATAGAGTGTTTTATTACGCGGGTGGGTGGGGGTATGAAATTCAGCACAATATCTATGCGGCTCATGGCGACAGCAGCACTGTTTGCCAGCACATTCACTTTTTGTATCTTTGCAGCACCGGGAACATTATCCCAAACTCCATTAGTAGGACAAACCAATGCCATTTCTAATATCATGGTGTTATTGGATTCCTCTGGTTCTATGGCGACAACAAGAGTATTGACTCCGACCTATAATGCGTCAACTCAACCTACATGTCCTGGAACTGGAAAAGAGATGTATAGTTACATATCGTCAATAAATGGTGGGAAGGCGATGGATCCTAATGCTCCAAGGACTGTATTTTATGGTGTGTACATGAATGCAGGGGTATTATCTCTAAAATATATAACCTATCTTTGTGATAACAAGGGCTGTGGTTCTTCAACAATGATTACTGGCTATATCCCATTAACCAATATTGGTACGACTACAGGGAAAGGTTGTTTTCAAGCAGGCGGTAATCCGACTTATGGACCATATACTTTTTCTAATGTAACACTCCAAGGCCGTGCCGTAAATACTATACCTCCTTATGTAGATGCATTATCTATTATAGATGCGCCATTTACAAATTGGTATTATAGTGCCGCCGCAAGTAATTGGGTATATAACTCAACTAATAGCAATTATGATAATACCCTAGCGATTGAACAATCAAGATATGATCTCGCAAAAAGCGTCTTGAATAATTTTACAAATCAACAATTGCATCATGTGAATGTAGGTGTGGCTATTTTTGAACCCCCGCCAGGCATTCTTACTCCTAGTAAGAATGCACTTATTTTATTAGCGCCAGCCAATGTTGACAATAATACAAATGTTTTTAACAGTTTAAGCCTGGGTAACCCCTATGGTAACACGCCATTGGCATCTGCTATGTCAGAGATAGGTAGATATATTATTGGTAACTATAGTGGTAATTTAGTATTACATCCTGGGCAATCAAATGAGACATCACTATCTGTTAGTTCAGTATTCCCCTATTTGCCGAAATACGCGACGGGTGTGAACACAGATTCTCCTCTTACAGCTTGGTGCCAAAAAACTTTTCTATTGGTTATTAGTGATGGTGTTCCGCAATCCGATTCGAACTTCAGCTCTTATTTACAAAATTATCTAAATGGAACATCTACTAATGCGGCTATTGATGATGTGGCTAAAGCGCTCTATGAGATGGATCTGCGCCCAGATCTAAACGATGATAAAGATCAGCCTTATGTGAATAATATAGTAACCTACACTATTGGTTTTTCAGCGGCACCTGCAGGGGTCGCTGCATTGCAAGCAGCGGCTGCTGTCGGAGGAGGGACATATGCAGATGCGGCTAACTTTGATGATTTAGCTGCAGCAGTGCAAGCCGTAGGGCAAGTGATTATCTCAAAACTTGCTTCTGGCAGTAGTATTGCATTCAATAGTACTAGCTTACAACAAGACAGCG
>CBFGYT010000186.1:0-3583 GCA_965653065.1 uncultured bacterium
ACGAATTGTGCTACTTTCACTGGATCCCCGCGTGCGCGGGGATGACAGCACGTGGTACGATAATGCTACTTCGCATCTTGAAGTGTTTCTGATATAGACATACCGTTTGTTTTTCATCGTGGTAATTTAGGCTTTCTTACCTTTTTCTCTACAACAGCTGTTGTTTCAGAGGGATGCGAAGTCACCACAGATCGCAACACAGCATATCCGGCGACAGCTGAAATAATCGATCCAACAAATACCCCTGTTTTAACCATAACATGCGTATCCCCTGTTGGGAAAGCCAATGTCCCAATAAATAGACTCATGGTAAACCCTATCCCCGCTAACATCGCCACACCGTAAATCATATTAAAATTGACGCCTTTTGGCAGGGTGGCAACTTTTGTTTTAATCGCTAGCCAACTGGCTACAAAAATTCCTAATGGTTTACCAAATACTAATCCTGCTGCTATACCCAAAGTAATTGGATGAAAGAAAGATTGTACAGTGATATGCGATAAAGTGACCCCCGCATTGGCAAATGCAAAAATCGGTAAAATAAGATAAGCAACCCAAGGATGCAAGTAGGTTTCAATTTTTCGTGCGGGTAGATAAAAATGATTATGTGCGTCTTTCAATGGATAAGTAAACGCAATTGCAATACCCGCCAAGGTAGCGTGTATGCCCGATCCTAATACGCATAGCCATAAAATAAAACCAACTATCGCATAAGGTGTAAATCGAACAATGCCCATTAAATTAAACAACGCCAATACAGTAATACAGAAAAAAGACGCTAGAATTAATATCCAAGACAATCCGCCCGTATAAAAAACAGCAATGATTAAGATAGCGCCTAGATCGTCAATAATAGCCAAGGCCGTTAAAAATATTTTAAGTGAGGTAGGAATACGTGATTTCAGCAATGACAATACAGCTAAAGTAAAAGCAATGTCTGTCGCTGTCGGAATAGCCCATCCTTTTATAAATTGAGGATATCCCTTAATAGCTAATAAATAAATAATCGCTGGTACAGCCATACCGCCTAATGCAGCGATAGCGGGTAATAAAGCCTTAGACAGTGTACTTAACTCCCCGACTATTAATTCGCGCTTAATTTCAAGGCCCACTAATAAGAAGAAAATAACCATGAGACCATCATTGACCCAATATTCAATCGATTCATTTATTGAGAATGAGCCAAACCCTACACTAAAATTAACTTGATTAAAAAAATGATGGTACCATTCTTGCAATGGTGTATTGCTAATAATCATAGCTAATATAGCGGCACCCAGTAAGAAAGCACCACTTAATGATTCTATATGGCTAAACTGTTTAAAAAAGCTTTTTCTCGTCATGTGATCCCTCTCTATATTTGTCTAACCAAATCGATTTTCCCTTGTTTTGCATTTGTTGCAAATACGCTGCATGCTGTTCTATTTCAGTTTCATTTGCTTTTTGTACTACTAAGTTAACTTGATCTTTATTGATCTCATTCAAATGGTGATGAGCAGTCGTCTGTTTCGATGACATTATTTCTTCACCAAACAATGTATTTTGTCCGCTGGTCATGGCAAGGTACACTTGCGCTAACAATTGCGCATCAATTAAGGCGCCATGATAATGACGTTGGCTATTGTCCACAGACAACCGTTTACAGAGCGCATCCAAATTATTCTTTTGTCTAGGATACATTTGTCGTGCCATCACTAAAGTATCGGTAATTTTCCACTGTTGCTGTAATTGTTCTTGACGACGACAAAGCTTTAATTCTTTCTGTAAAAAACCCACATCAAATGGCGCATTGTGAATAATCAATTCGGCATCCGCAATATAAGTCATCAAGTCAATCACGACTTGATCAAAAGTGGGTTTGTCTGCTAAGAAATCTTCATTTAATCCATGCACAGCAATAGCACCTGCATCGATGCTCCGTTTTGGATTGATATAACAATGATAATGCGATCCGGTGATACGTCGTTCAACGATTTCTACACAGGCTAATTCAATAATGCGGTGCCCTTCTTTAGGATCTAAACCGGTCGTTTCAGTATCAATGGCAACTTGTCTATGCATAATATCTCCCTCACTCATCAATAGCTTGGCGTGCTAATTGATCTACATATTCATTATGGCTATCTCCCGCATGCGCTTTCACCCAGTGCCAATGAATTTGATGTCGCGCAACTTCTTCTAATAATATTTGCCATAAATCTTGATTCTTAACAGGATGGCCATTGGCGGCTCGCCATTGGCGTTTTTGCCAAGTATGTACCCATTCCTTAATACCTTTTTGCACATACTGCGAATCAGTATACACATTCACAATACAGCTTTGCTTTAATGCGCGTAACCCTTCGATCACGGCCGTTAATTCCATGCGATTGTTGGTCGTATCTTTTTCACCACCGCGCAAGGATTTCTCATGGCCTTCATAAGATAGCCATACCCCCCATCCGCCAGGTCCTGGATTGTGACGGCAAGCCCCATCAGTATACATCACTACGCTTTTCATTTTGAAGACTCATTATTTTGTAATGGCACTATCACATCTTTATTGACTAATTTGCGTTGTTTCCATTCTACTTTTAAAGGAGTCACATGCACCATGCGTTTACGTGCCAAGATAAGATAGACCCCACCCCAAGTCGGACAAACACTTTGCCCTAGCGCATCAACTAGACGCCGTCTTCTCACGCTGCCTAACACGGTGGGGGAAAATGAAAAAAGAAATGTTTTAATCGATTCTATTTCACAATTCGCCGCTTCTAACCAATGACGTATTTTGCCAATGCGCTGCCATTTTAATCCCCACGGTAATTCATGGCGTGACCAGCGTCGTATTTGTTTTGCTGGCATAAAAACTCCGCTGGGATTAAATCCTAAAATAAGTAACGTCCCTTCGGCAACCAAAGCATTCGCAGCGGCAGTGAGTACAACTTCAGGATTAGGCGATAAATCCAGCGTATGGGGCAATACAAACGCATCGATAGTATGTTCATTTAAGGGCAACTGTTCAAAATCACAACAGATGGTTGTTTCCTCCTGATTGGCGTGATGTTGTGGCATACACCAAATATGATAACGAATAGGACTAGGGTGCAATGCTTTAAGCGAATGACTACCGCCTAATTGTAATAGATAATAGCCGAAACACTGTTTTAAATGCTCGGCCAACCACTCGGCTTCGGCCGCATAGACATAACGACCTATCGGCGTTTCATACCATTGTTCTAAATCTAAGTAAGTATATTTTTCTGCCAAATTATGCCTCGTAGTCTCTTGTCTTCCCAGTGGATTATCCTTATAATGAGCCCCACGCCGGAGTAGCTCAGTCGGTAGAGCAACTGATTCGTAATCAGTAGGTCGTGTGTTCGATTCACATCTCCGGCATAGATAAATCAATGACTTAGCAAACTTGCCTTTCAGAAAGGACTTCCTGCGGCACTAGTAAGATATTCAAGATACCAACCTAATACCTGACAATACTCATTTTCTAAGCGTTAACCTATGCCACTAAAGAAGTGTAGCACTTTGCGGTACGGGCTGCAAAAGCAGGAGCAGTCCATCGTAGATAAAGAATGCGTAACTATTCACT
>CBFGYT010000187.1:0-3559 GCA_965653065.1 uncultured bacterium
GTTTCGCTACCAGTCATTGACGTAACTTCTGCAGAAGAAGCTAATCATCCGCATAAAGCAAATGATGCTTGTTTAAAAAACCATATTGGTGAGAATGCTTTGAAACAAGCTAGGGAAGCACAAGAGCTATTACGAAAAGAAAAGTTTATATTGGCCTCGAATATTATTAACTCATTACAAAAATCCATCATGCCAGACAACTCTCCTGGTCTCTTTTTCTGTTTATCATTGCGAATGGATTTCACCCTTAAGCAATATGAACATCTATGTTGTCATTCAAATGTTTCTAATACAGCAGCAAGATTTAAAATAGCATATGATAGCGAGAAAATTTTTGCTAATTATATTAGCGATGCATCTAACTATTTGGAAGCATTCGAAAAGAGTGCATTATCTCATGAGTTACATGATGAAGTTAATATCTTGGCTAGAAGAATTTTTGAAAAGATGAAAAAATTTCATAGGAAAATACAAAGAGCCCTTGAAGATATTATGCATGAATATAATCTTTGTAAAAAACAGGTTAATGCGATTAGTGATTGGGAGTCCAAAAAGTTTTCATCAGATAAATATCTAGCGCAAACTGAAATCAGAGTTCGCGTGGTAAAGCAGTGTGCAGAAAATTTTGTAAAGCGTGGTGACGCGATTGATGCGCTAATCTCCAAATTAGAATCTTTGATGGCCACATCTCTTTGCAGCAGCGGGTCACAGCCTATTGCAGCTGAAAGTGCCACCTCTCTTTGCAGCAGCAGGTCACAGCCTACTGCAGCTGAAGGTGCCACATCTCTATTTATCTTCAGTAGCACGCCACAACCACCTATTGTAGCTGAAAGTGCTACCGTAGCTTCGTTGATTGCGCATAATATTAATTGGAATACATTACTAAATATTCTAGAAACACAAGCAAAAAAGCACAACGTTCGCTACTGGAGATTCTTGGCAACCACGAATATAATGTCTTATTTATTATTTGGCATAGAAGTTGCGTTTGAAACTGAAATGATCCTGGACAAACTTAGGATTAGCGCCTTAGCCACAAAGCCTGAATATGTATTGGCATGCTTTCATTGCTCTATTCCCAATTCATTACCTTTAAAGTTATCTGAGTTTGATGATTTTAATAACGAGCCATTTAAAAAGTATTATAGGATCATAGGTCCAACAAAACAGCAGAATAAAGTATATCCTCATCAGAGATGGTTTAAGAAAGCTGTAGTAGCCCCACAAGAAACACCTCAATGGGATTTAACAACAGTGAGTAACTCTAAAAACTTGCCGAACCTCTCAAATCATCAAGCTACACCCTAATGATTTGCATCATTTCATTGGGTTGCAACCTAATGATTTATGGTCTATCATTAGGGTATAACCTAATAGCAAGAGCGCCAAAATGGAAAAAATATATGATATTCAAAAGCTTACAATAGAACAATTCGAAGCCGCTCCGTTTTATAATAGATCTGTTTTTGAACAAGTCCATTTGGATAATCGCATTAATGGCATTGTAGGGGCTAGAGGCGTGGGTAAAACTTCTTTTCTACTCCATCAAGCCATACAGCAAGGCGCTAAAAATGGGCGCGCCTTGTATCTGTCTACTGATAATATTTATTTTTTAAATTCTTCTTTATTGCAATTAGTCGATCAATTGTATAAAGAAACTGACATTCGCTTTGTCTATATTGATGAAATTCAAAAATATCCTCCGTGGCGGCAAGAATTAAAAAATATTTACGACACGTATCGTGAGATGAAATTAATATTTTCTGGCAGTTCTGCCATTGACTTAATTCAATCTAAATTTGATTTATCGAGGCGAGTTTCTCTTTACCCATTACATGGATTTTCTTTCAGGGAATATTTAGAATTTTATTTAAATATTCATTTACCCAGTTATACTCTAGATGATATCATTGAAAATCACTTAGAAATTTGCCAACAACTCAGCATTCCACAATTGTTAAAGCATTTTAAAGACTACTTAAAAAATGGCTATTATCCCTTTTTAAAACCATTCAACCATGACCAAGAAAAAATTCAAGCTCTTGAAAATATAACGCTAAAAACAATTTATGAAGACATTTCTCTTTTTCATTCCATCAAATCTTCTAGCTTATTAATTATTGAAAAATTATATAAATTCGTTTTAAACTCTCTGCCTGGTGAATTAAATGCCTATAAACTAGCAAAAACGTTAGAAAAAGATTTTGATACTATTAGTCTTTACTTATCTTACTTACAACAAGCAGGATTAATTCGCTTTTTATATCCGAAAAAATCGGGACACGCTTATATTCGTAATCCGAGTAAGTTGCTACCAGAAAATAGTAATTTACTCTACACTTTTGGCTTACCGCAACAAGCAGAAATGATGGCAGGAAAAATACGCGAGACTTTTGTGATGAATCAATTACAAAATGCCAATTGTCCGGTATTTTTTAGTGATATAGGCGATTGCATTACGGATAAGTACTGTTTTGAAATCGGTGGCGCTAGCAAAACTCTTAAACAATTGGCGGGTAAACTTAATAGTTATTGCTTAATTGATGGCGTTTTAATAGGAAATAAGTGCTCTATCCCCCTCTATTTATTAGGTTTTTTATATTAAAAATACTACCGAATGGTTAATTTATGCATTTGTTGCTATACTCTTATACAGATGCTCTTCATGCATTTAACACTGCCAGCAGCGAGGGCCAATCACCTAGTAGACAAGCATGGCGCCGGGTGCATAGCGTCACACGCAGGGATCTTTGCTTAGGCAGTTTCCCTGAAGGAAAGCGGGTCCAGCAAGCTACACTCAGGTTAAATGTGAAGAGCATCGACCTTTCTAAAACGAAGACCCTTCTGTCTGCAAAAATGCCAATTCTTCAGCCGTTGATTCGCGACCTAAAATAGCATTGCGATGCGGATAACGGCCAAAGCGTTCAATGATGGCTTTGTGTTTTAATTCAAATTCATAATTAAATTCTAAGCCTGGTGCTTTATATAATTGCACGGCCCATTGATGCACGGCTAACGATTCACTGTGCATAAACGGCATATAAAGAAAGGCTTTTTGCGATGCTGTTAAACTTTGATCGGCATTAGCGCTAATCGCTTCTTCTGCCAATATTAAAGATAAGTCATCATACGCAAAGGCAGACGCTGTATCGCGGTAGATATTACGTGAAAATTGATCTAACACAATAATTTCTGCTAATCGGCCTAAAGCGTCTTCTCGCCACAACCAAAGCTCACCGCGCCTGGCTTGTTGATGCACTTCTACAAAGCGAGACAAGATCTTTCTATCAAAATCTGCGTCTTTTTTAAACCACAGTTCACTGGGCGTTTCTTCAAACCAAAATTCTATCACTTGGTTATACATCTGTGCTCCTCCGTTGTATAATGGAATATATGTGAATCTAAAGTCGAAATTTTAGCTTGTTGTGTGCCAACACCATTTAATCTTGGATTAAGCACAGCTCCTTAATTTCACCGCGATCTACCCCCTCTCCCGCGTAACAAGCTTTGCTGGTATCACGACGCTTTTTGGGGGAGTCGGTTGGGGAGGGGGTTGGCG
>CBFGYT010000188.1:0-3557 GCA_965653065.1 uncultured bacterium
AGGCGCTTTGCTGGTATAACGACGCTTTTTGCGGGAGAGGGTTGGGGAGAGGGCTCGCGTGATGTTTCCATTCCCTCTCCCCAGCCCTCTCCCGTGCGATAGTATCATTATAATAGCAAAACTCCTAACGCGGGAGAGGGGGTAGATCTCGCTTATCTCACGTTTCGACTTTAGATTCACATATATGCGGTGGATTGCTTCGCAAGCTCGCAATGACGAGTTCCAACTATCATAACTTAAGTTCGCATCTTGCAGTGTTTCTGATATATTTTCACTCACTTAAAACACAGAATCCAATTCTTTTAACTTTTGAATATGCTCTATTATCAATTCACTATGAAATAGCAGACTATCAAAATAAATACGCTCGTCTAGAGACAGCGCTACAGAAGCATGACGTAAATCTTCCATAGACGGGATCTCTATACTATCAATATCGTTATTACCGCCTTTCATTTTATCTTCTATCATGGTTAATGCGACCAACACTTCTTGATGAAACTTTTTAAAATGATGCAAAATATCTGCTGTTTGACTATTTTTCTTCAAACCATCTTGAGCAACATGCATAAAGTTAATGGCGCGCAATATTTGTCGTTCACAAAATAAATACTGTGAAAATTGTGTGGTATTGAATGAAGAATTAAATAAATCTTTACTTGCTTCTTTCTCTAATTGTCTTTGCTTTAATAAAGACTTGACAATCTCTTCATCTAAATTATGTTCTTGCACCGTTTGCACAGCAACCACTTCAGAAATTAATGTTTTGTCATAAAACTCTATCAATTTTCGCATGGTTTCCGTTTGTGCCTTTTGTAAATGTGTTTTAGCATGGATAGGAAATAAAAATTGTGAAACGACCGTCGCAATAAATATTCCCACTGTAATTTCTAAAAAACGTGCTGCAGCAAAATCAAAAGAAGGATCTCTAGTACCTAATAGAATAATAGACAAAGTCACTCCACCCATGGTGCCAAAATAGCTTAACGTATCTTTTCCTGCCGTTGCGATGTAACTAAAAAAGAAACTAGACAGCGCCAAAATAATACTGATAGCCCACAAAGAAGAATGAAATAATTCAATAGAAATTAAAGCAATAACACAGCCACATAAAGTGCCTAAAAATCGAATATAAGATTTCTGTAACACGCCTCCTACATAAATTTGCGCGCACATGACCACTAAAATACTGATAACAACCCATTGCGCGTAAGGAAAACTAATGATTCGTGTTAATGAAAAACCAATTAAAACGGCGATCATAGTTTTAACACCATGAATTAAACGTTCAGTGTTCATAAATATTGATTCCTACTATTATTACAGTTACTGTCTATATCGTTCGCCATTCAAAATGCGAAGTTAAGTTATGATAGTGGGTACTCGTCATTGCGAGCGTCAGCGAAGCAATCCAGTGAATAAACCGCAGAATTGTGGGTTATTCTCTGGATTGCAACAAAGCTTCGATCCTCGCAATGACGACGTTTATGTTCCGTGTTAAATCTCGCTTATCTCGCGTTTCGACTTTAGATTCACGTATACAAGTTATATTTGTCTCTCTTCCCTTTGACTTTTTCTGCGGGATATTTCTGTTGATTAATTTTTATTTTTTCTTGCAATGCTTGAAGATGCATGTTAGATTAGAGTTATCGAGAACTGTCATCCCCGCGCACGCGGGGATCCAGTTTTAAAATCAAACTCTTATGTTTACTGTTGTGCACGCAATGTAATTTCAACACGACGATTAGCGCTACGTCCCGCAGCAGTATTGTTGCTTGCTACTGGATTACGTTCACCATAGCCTTGACTAAACAAGCGATTATTAGCAACGCCTTGTGCCGCTAAATAATTCGCAACACTTTGTGCTCGCTGTTCAGACAACACTTGGTTATGTTGTGCACTGCCGGTGCTGTCTGTATAACCACTGACAACTACATTGGTCTTATTATATTCTTTCAATACTTTACCAACAGAATTTAATGTCGGGTAAAAGCCAGAATTAATATCGGCGCTATCAATCGCAAAAGTGACATCAGAAGACATAACTAATACAATGTCATTACCATTCTTTTGTACTTGCACACCCGTACCCACTAATTCTTCACGTAATTTAGAATTTTCTTGATCCATATAGTAGCCAACGCCACCACCCACTAATGCGCCAGCACCCGCACCGATACCTGCACCAATAGCAGCACCATGTCCGCCCCCTGCAATCGCACCAATGCCTGCGCCTGTTAAAGCACCTAATCCTGCGCCAATACCGGCGCCTTTAGCCGTATCGCTAGCCTGTCTTTCGCCCGTATACGGATTGGTCGCACAACCCGCTAATCCAATTACCGCCGCTAAGGCTAGCAATCTTATATTCTTTAATTGTTTCATTGATTTCTCCTGTGAAAAGTTCACGATTCTCCACCGCGAATAATGCATGGAAATGTCGTAAATTACAAGAGGGATAAGATAGTTAAAGAAGCATTCTGGTTACTTTATTTGCAAAAAATTGAGTATATATTCCTACTTCCCAATACAAAACTCAGAAAATATCTTTCCTAATAAATCATCGGTAGTAAATTCGCCGGTAATTGTATTTAGGCTCGTTTGCATGGCTTTTAAATCTTCGGCAACCAACTCCCCTGCCAACTTAGCATGCAATGCTTCTTCTGCTTTTTGCAAATACTGTTTTGCCTCTTGCAGCGCTTCTATATGCCGCCGTCTTGCCATAAAAGACATTTCATTTTCATCTTGATGAAATAATTTTTTAATATGCTGTTGCAGTAAATCTAATCCCTGCTCTTGTTTAATCGATACATATAAAATGGTATAACCATTCTCGATAATTTCTTTAGGCTCTTGTTGTGTCACATCGATTTTATTATAGATAAAAGTAATTCTATCATAGTATTTATTTTCTAAAGGAATTGTTTGTATATAGCTATTGATATCAGAGAGCGTCTCTATTTCGCCATCGATCAACCAAAAAATGCGCTCGGCCTTTTCTAATGCGAGGCGCGCGCGGCGGATCCCTTCTTGCTCAACAATATCATCGCTGTCGCGTAATCCAGCGGTATCGATGACATGCAATGGAATACCATCGATTTGAATATACTCTTGCAAAATATCGCGTGTTGTTCCCGGAATAGGCGTCACAATCGCACTGTCTTTGCCACTCAAATAATTTAATAAACTGGATTTTCCCGCATTGGGTTTACCCGCCAGCGCAATGGTAACGCCTTCTTGTAAAATCACGCCTTGTTTGGCTTGTTGCAAGATAGTTTCCAGATTGATAGAGATTGTATTTAACTGATCAGCAATCTTTTTATCCGCAATGAAATCTATTTCTTCATCAGGAAAATCAATAGCCGCTTCTACATACATACGCAAATGAATCACTTTATCTACCAACGCATGAATCTTTCGCGAAAATTCCCCTTCTAATGATTTTAAAGCACTGCGTGCTGCTGTTGCCGAACCCGCGGCAATTAAATCAGCAATGGCTTCTGCTTGTGCTAAATCTATTTTGCCATTATAAAAAGCGCGCTCGCTAAATTCACCAGGTC
>CBFGYT010000189.1:0-3554 GCA_965653065.1 uncultured bacterium
ATTCAGCAGTTACAATTTATATTATGGCGCCAACGAATTTACGGTATTTGCCATGGATGCTTCAAACGTTTCCGTCACTCAGAAACATGACACATCTTATTTTTCAACTTTCTAACCTACACCAGTTTACAGATTTATGCCCTAACACTCAAAAATTATTAGAGCACATAAAGGAACATATAAAAGAATTTCCCAAGTTAAAAAAAATATCCGCCTTTTGTTCCAACTCTTTTTTGGTCGAAGAGGAGGTAAGTCAGAAAACGGTGGATGGAATAAAAAAGAGAATAGGTCCAAGTCTTTGTGAGCGCATAGAGGTATCAACATTAGTTCAAATCAATATTCGCCAATTATCTAGCAAAGAGGTACCTCCAAAAAGTAATAACCCAAAGAGTATTGTTAAAAGTTTAAGTGATCGCAATGTAAGAAGAGCACGAGCATTAGCAGAAGTGGCGCGCGATTTTAAACCTACGCCAAATGCCGCAGGCGCTTATTCTGCAACTTCTACTTTGGCTGATGTTAATGACGCAGAAAGTGCTGGAAGTAAACGCAAAGAGTTTAGTCATGATCAGACTTCAAGCCTGGTCAAGAAACAAAGAACAGGGCCATCACCAGAAGATGAAGATAAGGAGGCCAAATTTAATAGTGCGCAACGTGGCAAAGCCTCTGAACCTGTCACTATCAACCTGTGTGATGCGAGTGACACAGACAGCGATCTAAGCTTCGAGGATGACAATTCAATTCCGCAGAATAATACGCTTAATGTGCATGAGTCTGCACAGTTTGGGCAGTACGATGCTGTCCGTAGTTATATCCAGAGCGGTGGTGATATCCATTCAAAACGTGAAGGTTGCTTTATCCTAGATTACGCAGTAGCCAATGCTCAAATAGAAATAGTAGAATTGCTTCTACAGAAGGGTGCTAATCCCGCGCTTAAAAATGATTGGCGTGGAAATAATGCATTACATACCGCAGCAGAAGAGTTAAATGACATCTCAGATAAAATGACCACCGTTAATAAAGAAATTATTGAATTGCTTTTGCGCCATAGTCCAGATATTTTAGAACAAGTAAATGCGAAGGGTATGACAGCATTGCATATAGCCGTATCGTTGGGTAAGACTAGAATAGTTAACACGCTTATAGCTAACGGTGCTAATCCTGCTTTAAAAAATAAAGCTGGGCAAAATGCATTACATATCGCCGCACATATCTTAGACGTCATAAATGAGATGGTCAAAATAAGTGGACATTTTCGAGAAGCATTACATATCGCTGCCTGTAATTTAAGAAATAATGAAAACTGGAAAAATATACTATCTGGTGAATTAAGCGTTGCAAATTGGTTAGCAGATATAGATAACACACTCGAAGAAAACGCCTGTTCGCAAGATGCACTAGCAGATAGATTAGAATATATAGAGGATTTGCTCGAAAAAATCGCACGCCTGCAAGTTGTATTAAGTGTCGCAGCAAGAGAATTAGAATATATAGCGAAGATAGCCGCAGTTGATAACGACATTATTGAAGCATTGTTAAAGCGCAGCCCCGAAATTTTAGATGAAGCAAATGCAAAAGATATGACAGCATTACACATAGCGGTGTCGCTGGGTAAGTCTAGAATGGTTAACATGCTTATAGCTAAGGGAGCTAATCCTGATTTAAAAAACAGAACTGGGCAACATGCTTTACATGTCGCACAAAGTAATTTAGAAATGATAGCGAAGATGGCCACAAGAGATGAATATTGGCAAAAAGCATTAGAGACCATAGAAAGTGATTTAGAAGTGATAACGAAGATGCTCAAAAAAGGTGGAGATTGGCAAGATGCATTAAATATCACGGAAAGTATTTTAGGACAGATAACGGCCATACCCGAGCAAAGTGACGATCGGAAAAATGCATTAGATATCATGGAAAGTATTTTAGGAAAGATAGAGAGGATAGCCAAAAAAAGTGGGGATTCTCAAAAAGAATTGGATACCGCAAAAAATAATTTAGAAAAGATAAAAAAGATATCTAGAGACAGTACACCCATTATTGACTTGCTTTCGAAGCCTAGATCCAATAGTGTAGTTGAAAAAAATTTATCTATGTCTGAATTGGTACAAATAAATGGCTCTCCGGTTTTTAGAGTGGCATTTCCTAGCAGTAGCAGTAGTAGTAGCGGTAACGTACAACAAGGACAATGTACCAGTGATGTGAGCAATTCGCCCAGATAAACGATCCTCTTTCATGACATAGCTTGGCCACTCCTATTCCTGTTGCTGTTCCCGTTACTAAACCAGCCGCCAGAAGAGGAGTAGCCATACCTCCAGAAGCAACTATGACAGCGGCACCAGCAAGCGCTGAACCATAAGCTCCAAAAGCACCAATAACTGCCATGCCGAGAGTAGAGCTAAAATCTCTAACAACATTTCTCATACAAAAACTCATAAATAGGCATAGAGTTTATACCTTCTATTTGGCCCTTAGTGGCTAGCTTAGTTAAAATGATACTATTATGAAATTGCTTAAGTGTTTTTACGTCAGTGGGGCGTAGCTGGTTAGTCCATTTGACCTCAATGGCATAGGGAATATTGTCTTTAAGCCAAATAGCATCGACTTCTCCTTGCCCCTTAAAATAAAACGTTTTTGCAAGACGGGTACAATGGCTGGCAACACAGGATTCAACAAGAACATCTTCGGATACTTCCGAATGTATTAAGCCTTCTTTCTTAAGCCAAGAAAATAGTGTGCGATAAATAAAGGGGTCAAAAAAATGAAATTTGCGATCTTTCTTTGGAAAGCCAATCTTCTTGTTCTGATCAAATGCTTTTAATTCAAATAAAATATCCATCCTGAGAAGTAGCCTACAATAATCGATTAGTGTCTCTTTACTTAATAAGCCCGTTTTTTGGGTTAATGAAGAATATGAGATTTGTGTCACACCTACAGTATAGAGTGCACTTAAAACTGCAAGTAAGTACGATTCATTTTTTCCTTGCTTTAAAAAATCCCCTCTGATCCATTGTTCATAGGTTTGAAAGGTAGCAGCACTGATTTTACCGTCTTTAGCAAAATCATTAATAGCACGTAAATAGCCGCCACATTGCAAATAGTCTTGAAAATAAGATTGTAATTTCATTGTGCCGGGATTTTTCTTGCTACCAGAAATAAGCGTAACATAATCAAAAAAATTAAGCGGGTATAAATGAAAATCAGTTTGATCTGCAGTTCCTCTTCTACCCGGGAAACTCATCGCAGCCTCTTTTAATATTAATGTATCTGATCCCGTTAAAAGACAAAGCCCTTGGTTAAACCAACCTTCATCGGCTAATGCTTTGATGACGCGCTCCCAATGGAGTACATAGGTAATTTCATCCACAATCAGCAGAAAGGGCTTATTTTCGGTTTGTTGCAAAAAACTTCTTAATAAAGCACTAAGACTTTGCGCATCAAAAATTTCATCACAAGGTAAGTACAGTATATTGTTGTTGCTAAAAAGAGATTTTTCTAAGCAGTGCTTTATTAATAGCTTGCAGGAAGTAGACTTACCAATTTGACGACCCCCGGTT
>CBFGYT010000190.1:0-3543 GCA_965653065.1 uncultured bacterium
CTTTCACCTTGGTAATAAATTTTATTCAAAAGTGTGGATAATGAGCGACTGGCTTCTGTCGCTGTAATAATATGAGTTGACATTAAAAAACCTCTCTAATCGTTTATCTAATATTAGTATAGCATATAATTAAATTTTTTGAAAATCATATTTTCAGAGTAATATAATATTTATAGTAAGTTATTGAAATTTAAGCAGTATTATTAATGATGAGAAATTATCAAATTATGCCGGGGGGTATACGAGCCAGCTCGCATTATCTCAAAATCAGGCCATGTAAAAAGCATATTTCGCCTAAATTAATATATTACAGTAGCTATTTTTAGTGAAAACATGCTAGTGTAACAGTAGGGTCTAATGTCAACAGATCCTAGATTTCCATCGATAAGGAGTATTTATGGAATTTATCGCCAGGCTATTAGCACATACGGTACAGCGTGCTTTGTTACAGCAGCAAAATATCTTATTAATAGGCCCGAAAGGCGTGGGCAAAAGTAGCTTATTAAATTACCATATTGCCACTGATCTCAGCTATTCCTTATCCGACTTACAAACTCGCTTGCATATACAACAAAACCCGCAACAACTATTAGATGATATTGTCAATTGGCACAGAAGAACTCATAGCCAAAGATTGCCTATTGTGTGGATTGATGAATTGCAAAAAGCACCGCAATTGATCGCCGAGATCCAATATGCGATGGAATATCCTTTGGCTATTTTCATCGTGACATTATCCTCTTGGGTGATCAAGGGAGACACGTCTATCTTGCAAGAATTGCGTCTACAAATGACTGAATTATCTATGCATGGCGTGAGTATCGATGAAAGTCGCTTATTAACACCCGCTTTAACGGATCTATTGTTGTATGGCCAATTGCCTTATGTGCTCTTGCAAACGGATACGCTAGATAAAGAAAAATACCTGCAAAACTATGTGAATGATTATTTGGTAACAGAAGTGCGTAGTGAAGGGTTAGTGCGAAACTTAGCGAAATTTTCTAAATTTTTTAGATATGCAGCGATATATTCTGGCGAAGCGGTAAACGCCAATTATTTATCCAAAGAAATCGGTGCCACGCGCGCGACCATCAATGAATATTATCAAATTTTAGAACGCTCGATGTTAGTCGAAGCCATCCAACCATTAACGACAATGACAGTAAAACGCCGTTTAAGTCGTACTATTAAATATATTTGGTCTGATTTAGGCGTGCGACGACTGGCTGCTGAAGAAGGCGATAATCTGCCGGAAAAACATTACGATAATTTATTTCATCAATTTATTGGCTTACAATTATTAAATTTACTTCGTACGATAGCACCCGAAGCAAAGTTATATTATTGGAAAGATCATAATGGTCCAGAAGTTGATTATGTGATTGAATACGGTCACCATTATTTACCTATAGAAGTGTGTTACAGCGCTAAGCCTAAACAAAATGAAGCGAAACACATTCTGGTGTTTTTAGAAGAGTATCCGTGCATTTTGCCGGCGATGGTGATTTGTTTAGTCGACAAAGCGGTATTCATGCACGAACATGTGATTGCCGTGAATTGGCAAGAGGCGGCAACGATGTTACGCAGTGTGTTATTCAAGAAAAACACACCGCAATTGCAGACGGCTTAGATAGAATAATCATTGGCTTTTAAATAAACGTGAAATTTCACTGATCAAATAAAATGGAATTGAAACTATTTTATTTGTTATTTCAAATGGTTTTTGAGAAATGCGTAATCCATAGCGACAATCGTGCATATCGATAAACATATTGAGTGATCGCATTCGTCCAGTACTTCCCGCTTTTACTTCAATAGGTAAAATAGTAGCTCCCACATTAATGACATAGTCCACTTCAGCTTGGCTACCTCGTTTATCATTATGCCAATAATAAATGTTAGCTTCGCGATAGAAATCAGATAACGCTAATAGCTCTTGTCCAACAAATTGTTCCGCTAATTCACCACGATGTACTAGCGTAAGGTCATCAGCAACTAATATGTTTCCATCAAGTTCAGTAGTCGCCATGAGTAGCCCTATGTCTAAAAACAATAGTTTAAACATTTTTTCATTGAGTAATGCATTTAAAGGTAATCCCGTTGCTGAGGTTGAATATACTGAATATAAGATCCCGGCTTTACATAACATCGCGAGCGCACTTTTAATATCCCGTGACTGGATATCTTTTGCGACATCCACATATTTAAATTGATGCGCAATTAATTGCGGTGCTTTGAGATATAGCTGTTGTAAATACTTATTCTGTGCGCGTGAGCTATATTTACCGAAATCATCTCTAAAGGTATTTAACAAGCCTAATTGCATCCGCTGGCAAAGTGTTAAACTGCCGGTGTCTATATAACATTGAACAACCGCGGGCATACCCCCAATGATACAATACAGTCGAGTATAATCTAGCAATTGCTTATGTAATACGGGGTCGTATTCTGAATTGAAATTGAATTCAGAAATATATTTTACTAAACTATTTTGTCCAATCGCAGATAAAAATGCCTTAAAGGTCATGGGTTTAAGATAGAGGTATTGAACACGGCCCACAGGCATCCTAAAAGATTTATCTGCTAGCATAAATTCTAATAGCGAACCCGCTGCGATAACATGAAGATCAGGCATTTTTTCTTTGAAGTAGCGCAGTGCCATTAAAGCATTTGGGCATTCCTGAATCTCATCCAAGAATAGTAGTGTTTTACCGGGAATAAAGCGCACATTAAGAGCTATTTCAAGTTTTGCCGTGATGATCTCAGGATCTAGGGACTTAAAATACTCTTTTAATTGAGGCATCAATTCAAAATTAATTTCTGCTATGGTTTCAAAGTGTTCTTTGCCAAACTTTAAGATGCTATAGGTTTTGCCTACCTGTCGAGCGCCCCTAATCAATAGGGGTAGGCGCTTTTCTGTGTGCATCCAGGAGATTAGTTCAGTTTCAATAGAACGGTACATTTTAGCTCCAAATATTGTCTTACCCTGTATAATAGTCAAATTTTGAATAAAATACAAGGTTTTTTTATTCAAAACATGCATATTATTCAGGGTTAAAGACCATCTATAGAAGTCAAGGGCTATATTTAGGCTTAGAGCCTATTCGGCATTTATAAGAACAACTCATCCCCACGAATAGAGCTGGCAACTACTATAAAACTGTCTAAAACCATTCCATCTTGCGTATTTCTTACAAACCGGGTAAAGTTTCTCTTTTATTTTCTTAGGAGCATACTCATGAGCTTTTTAATTCCAACCGCTATGGCCGCGACCTCAGGTGCCACTTCTTCTGCCGCATCAACGGGTAGTAATTTAAGCTTTATGTTATTCATAGGCGTTTTCTTTGTGTTTATGTATTTCTTTATGATCCGCCCACAAAGCAAGCGGCAAAAAGAAATGCGCCAAATGCTCTCCGCAATTACTTCCGCCGATGAAGTGGTGACCACCGGTGGGATTTTTGGTGTGATCACTGGAATACATGAAAATACAGCCACTTTGTAAATTGCTAAAGGCGTGGAAATTAAAGTGCAAAAGGTAGCGAT
>CBFGYT010000191.1:0-3527 GCA_965653065.1 uncultured bacterium
TCTAGCAGCAACAGATACAATTCCACTCTCTCTTAAACAACGCCAAGAAAAAGCAATTTTACAAGCTAAAATCGCAATGAATGAAGGTGACAATCAACAAGCCCTACAAGATTTGTCAACAGTAGGAAATCCCGCTACGTTATCACCAGAATTAGAACGAGCGTATTATCAATCTGCTAGCATAGCACATCAAAACTCTGGACAAACCGTTGCGTATTGCCAAGACTTAATTCAATTAAGTGCTTTATTACCTACGGATCAAGCAGCGACAGAACGTAGTTCCACGTTATCTTGTTTACAAAGTCTATCCAATGATACGTTAAATTATATGGCGAATATGAATAATACCAGCGAAGTTAATGGTTGGATTGCGATCGCGCAATTAAGTAAAAATAATAGTAGTGATAGCCCCAATTTTCAGCAAGGCTATCAACAATGGACGCAAAGATATCCTAATCATCCTGCTGCAATATTATTTACAGCCAGTACGACTGCAGCCGCAGAAAATACCTATTCAACAAAAGATGTGGGTAATGTCGATGCTTCTCATATCGCTTTATTGTTACCGTTAAATAGCGCTGCAGGTAAAGCAGTACGCGATGGATTTATGGCGGCGTATTATAGTCACCCTTCAGGACATACGGTTAAATTATATGATACTAGTGGTCAAGATATTAATTCAGTTTATGCGCGCGCTTTGAATGAAGGTGCTACCTTAGTCGTTGGTCCTTTAACAAAACCAGAAGTGAGTCGGTTGCAAAGTAGTGGTCAAGTGAGTGTCCCAACATTAGCACTGAATAATATATCAACGTCTGGTTCGCACAGTGATTTTTATCAATTTGCATTGTCTCCTAATGATGAGGCGGAGCAAGCCGCTAGACGAGCTTATGCATCGGGATATCATACGGCGATGGTGATTGCGCCTTCTGACAGTTGGGGGCAAGGAATAGTGAATACCTTTGCTACACAGTTTAGTCATCTTGGAGGACAGGTTCGTGAATCAGTCGCTTATGGCAATAATACGGTTGCTTTGAATGATTTAATTAGGAATGGGTTACAGGCTAAAATACCTAATTCTAGAAATGCAAACACAAATGCACCGAATCGTCGTCAAGATATTGATATGATTTTTTTAGTAGCAACACCCGAAAAAGCCAGAGAAATTAAACCATTATTAAACTTCTATTATGCCGATGCTATTCCAGTTTATGCTACCTCTATAATTTATAATGGTGTCAATGACCCATTTAAAAATCAAGATTTAAATGGTGTTGAATTTTGTACTTTACCTTGGTATGTGAGCCACTCTTCACAAGTTGCATTAGCAAAAGCGAATATGGGAAGTGCTTCTGCAACAACGACGGGCTTATATGCATTTGGTTATGATGCGTATAACATGGCAACTAACTTAAATCAATTGTCTAATGGTTTTTCAGGAGTCACTGGAGAATTATATTTGAAACCAAATCAACAAGTATATCGCGAAGTGGTTTGGGCAAAATTTAATAATGGAGAAGCGAGGTTAATTTGAGTCAACTTATTGGCGAGAAAGCAGAGACAGTCGCGCTACAATACCTACAGCAACAAGGAATGAAATTTGTGACACGTAACTTTCATTGCGCTCGTGGAGAAATAGATTTAATTTTCAAAGATAAAGAAGAATTGGTGTTTGTTGAAGTACGATATCGACAAAAAAAAGAATATGGTAGCGGAATAGAGACAGTCGACGCAATTAAACAAAGAAAACTATATCGCAGTGCAGAATATTATTTGCATAGACATAAATTATGGGATGCTCCTTGCCGATTTGATGTAATTGGAGTAGGATGGGATGATCAACAACAACTAGAAGTTTCTTGGGAAAAAAACGCATTTGATGGGAATTATTTAACATGACAGCATTAGAACGTGTGCAAAATGCATTTGCACAAAGTATTGAAACTAAAATCGCCACCGCAGACAAATTAGCTCAACATATTGTTCATGCCAGCGGCCAAATGGTAACTGCTTTGTTATCAGGAAATAAGATTTTAGCGTGTGGTAATGGTGGATCGGCTGCAGATGCGCAGCATTTTGCTGCGGAATTGATTAATCGATATGAGATCGAGCGACCTGGGTTACCGGCAATTTCATTGACAACCGATGTATCGTGTATTACATCGATTGCAAATGATTATTCCTATCAACAAATCTTTTCTAAACAAGTAGAGGCTTTGGGGCAAGCTGGTGATATTTTGTTAGCGATTTCGACGAGCGGGAAATCGCCCAATGTAAATCTAGCCATAGAAGCCGCACATGCTAAAGAGATGACCGTCATTGCTTTAACAGGACGAGATGGTGGTTCTTTAGCTTCGCTATTAGTAGGGGATGATTTAGAAATTCGTATTCCGGCAGAAAGTACCGCCAGAGTACAAGAAACACATATTCTAGTATTGCATTGTTTATGTGATTTAATTGATTATAGTTTGTTTCCACGCGAATAGTAATTACTCTTCGCGCCTCGCCTAAAGCCAAATCGCTGTGAGTATAAAGGAGAAAAAAATGAAGATGAAAATATCCAAATGGACTAGCGCTCTATTATTATTGCTAACCCTATTACAAGGATGTGTTATTGTCGCTGTTGCCGGTGCAACCGTGGGGGGCGTAGTCATTTATGAAGGTCGTAGTCCTAAAACATTAACTTCAGATAATAAACTTTCTTACGATGCTGAGCATAAAATATTTGCCGATAAAGAATTAGATACTAAAACACGTATTATAGTTTCTTCTTATGATGGTGTGGTGTTATTAGCCGGAGAAGCGCCCACAGAAGAAATGCGTACACGTGCTGCAACGTTGGTAGAAACTGTCCCGGGAATTAAGCGACTCTATAATGAGATTACCATTGGTACGCCTATCTCTACACTAACACAATCTAGCGATGCGCTCATTACCAGTAAAATCAAAACACAACTATTAGCAACTAAAAGTTTGAATTCATCACAAATTAAAATTGTCACAGAAAACAGTACTGTTTTTATGTTAGGCCAAGTGACGCGTAGTCAAGGCCAAACGGCAGCAGATATTGCCAGCAAATCTTCAGGTGTGCAAAAGGTTGTGACTTTGTTTGAGTATAAAGCGTAGTAGAGGGTAATATGCAAGAAATTACAACAACCTTAAAACCAGAAACCTCTAAGCTTTGGTCAATTCGGCAAATTTATATTGGCACTTTTCTTGCTGGGCCTTTAACAGGATGTTTTTTACTGAGTCGAAATTTTAAAGCCTTTGGTAACGATAAAGCTGCAAAACAGTCTTTGTGGTATGGACTGTTAGCGACAGTATTGCTTATAGCGTTGCTCCAAATACTGGATTTTCCTCATGCGCTGCGTATTTCTATCCCAGGAACGATGATGGCGGTTATTGGAAGTTTGGGCAGAGAATATCAGAAAAAGACAATTATGGAGCGTCTGTCTCAAGGCAGTGAGCGAAATTCTTATTTTAAATTAATAGGCGTTGCTGTTCTCAGTATTCTGATATATCTTAGTATC
>CBFGYT010000192.1:0-3518 GCA_965653065.1 uncultured bacterium
TCAAAGCAGTAAAGTTGAGCAATGTATGGGCAAACCTGCGGCTATTTTTACAGCCAATAATCACGACTATTGGCGCTATTTTACACCGAGTCGTTGTGAAGTATTATTCATTGTGAATAAAGACAATAAACAAGTCGATGACGTTAAATATATATTCCCCCATGCGTTTACACGTTATGGCTATGCAGTGAGTGAAAAACAATGTCCATTAAAACAACAAGAGTGTTTGCTCGGTTAATATCATGTAGTGTTGCGCTTTTTTGCTTAACGTGGTGTTTCAATGCAAAAGCAGAAGACAATGCTGCCGATGCATTGACGACAACGCTAAAAAATTATCATACCCTGCAAGCTGATTTCGATGAAAAGACATTAGATGAAGCGGGGAGTGTGATGCAAACTACTGCCGGCGATATGGCATTTCAGCGACCTGAATTATTCCGTTGGTATACCGAATCTCCCAGTCGTCAACTGATTATCAATAAAGGGGATAAGCTGGCCATCTATGATGTTGATTTAGAGCAAGTCACTTATAAAAATGTAGATGACCAATATGGTGCAACGCCCGCATTATTGTTAAATGGTGATATTGATAAATTAAAGCAGCACTATGTGATTACAACTTGTGAAGTAAAAGGTAAAACCTGTTATCAATTAGCCGCTAAAGATGATAATGATGTTTTTAGAAGTTTACAAATTATTTTTAGTGAAAATAAACTAACGCAAATGGTCATTGATAATAATTTAGATCAAACTACTGAAATTGATTTTAAAAATGTAAAAATCAATACGAATTTACCGACTCAATTATTTGAGCTCAATTTACCTGCCGATGTGGATGTGGTGGAATGACTTTAGCAGCCACTTTGCGACCACAACAATTAGAAGACGTGGTAGGGCAAACACATTTATTAGGCATCAACAAACCTTTTCGGCTTGCCATAGAGAAAGGGCAATTACATTCGTGCATTTTCTGGGGGCCGCCGGGAACGGGTAAAACAACATTAGCTGAATTGATCGCAAAAAAGAGCGACGCACACTTTATAAAACTATCCGCTATTTTTGCTGGCGTAAAAGATATTCGTGAAGCGATCACGGTTGCTGAAGAAAAATTACAGAATGAAAAAAAGCGCACTATTTTATTTGTCGATGAAATTCATCGTTTCAACAAAGCGCAACAAGACGCTTTTTTGCCGCATATGGAAACAGGATTATTAACAGTGATTGGTGCGACTACGGAAAACCCCTCATTTGCTTTAAACAATGCTTTGTTGTCGCGCGCTAAAGTCTATGTATTAAAGTCTTTAAGCGAAATAGAATTAATGCAGATTTTACAACGCGGTCTAAGTTTTGCAAATAAAACCCTTGCGACAGAGCATTTAACCCTATTGACGATAGCGGCTGATGGCGATGGGCGGCGTGCATTAAATTTATTAGAAACCGTATTGGCACTAATGGACAGTCAAAATAATACCATTAGCGATGAGCAGATCAAAGAAGTTCTGCAAGGCAATTATCAACGCATCGATAAACAAGGTGATGTGTTTTATGATTTAATTTCTGCATTGCACAAATCGGTGCGCGGTTCTGATCCCAATGCGGCCTTGTATTGGTTGGTACGCATGTTAGAAGCCGGTTGCGATCCTTTGTATTTAGCGCGACGCATTGTGCGTATGGCCGTAGAAGACATAGGCAATGCCGATCCGCGCGCCTTAACGTTGGCATTAGAAGCCTGGCAAACAGTAGAACGCTTAGGGCAACCCGAAGGGGAGTTAGCATTGGCACAAGCGGTGATTTATATGGCTATTGCCGATAAAAGCAATGCCACCTATATGGCCTACAATGCGGCACGTGAATTTGTCAAAACCCATGGTACGGACGAAGTGCCGTTGCATTTACGCAATGCACCTACCCACTTGATGCGTACGCTAGAGTATGGTAAAGAATATCGGTATGCACACGATGAGCCGCATGCGTATGCTGCCGGGGAAAGTTACTGGCCTGAAAATATGCAAGCACAAGTATTTTATCAGCCTACAGATCGCGGTTTAGAAAGTAAAATTGCCGAAAAACTTGCTTTTTTACGGCAATTAGATGCTGCAGCAATTCATAAATCATAGGAATCAAAAATGTTAGATGCAAAATTATTACGAGACGATATTGAGGGTGTGGCAAAAAAACTAGCGCCACGCGGTTTTGTGTTGGAAGTGGCTGTCTTCAATGAGTTAGAATCACAGCGTAAACGCATCCAAGTTGAAACAGAGCAATTGCAAAATGAGCGTAATGTGCATTCTAAAGCAATAGGTAAGCTTAAAGCGGAAGGCAAAGATGTCGCACAAA
Organism: uncultured bacterium; assembly: GCA_965653065.1. Lineage (GTDB taxonomy): Bacteria > Pseudomonadota > Gammaproteobacteria > UBA1113 > UBA1113 > VFKP01. The sequence goes on from CBFGYT010000192.1 coordinate 2,338, forward strand.
TATTATCCGAGGTAGGGCAGTTAGGGCATAAATTAACAGAGCTAGAACATGAATTAGCGCAAATTCAAGAAAAGCTACATGATTTTTGTGCGCGCATCCCCAACATTCCTCATGAAAGCGTGGCATTAGGGAAGAGTGAAGAAGATAATGTTGAAGTTTCTAAGGTGGGCACTCCTAAAGCGTTTTCTTTTACTGTTAAAGATCATGTGGCGTTAGGCGAAGGCTTAGGGCAAATGAGTTTTGATAAAGCGGTTAAATTGACCGGCGCGCGCTTTGTGGTATTGCAAAAAGATTTGGCCAGATTGCAACGCGCGTTAACGCAATTTATGCTGGATATTCATACGACTGAACACGGTTATCAAGAAACCTATGTGCCTTATTTAGTGAATGCCGATTCTCTATTTGGCACGGGGCAATTTCCAAAATTTAAAGAAGACTTATTTATCACAGAACAAGGCTATGGTTTAATTCCTACGGCAGAAGTATCTTTAACAAATTTAATGCGTGATGAAATTATCGCTGAAGAATTATTACCGCAACAATGGACGGCACACACGCCGTGTTTTCGCAGTGAAGCGGGTGCCTATGGCAAAGATACGCGTGGCATGATACGACAACATCAATTTGAAAAAGTAGAATTGGTGTGGATCAGTCATCCAGATGAATCTTATAATTGTTTAGAAAAGTTAAGAAATCACGCAGAAATAATATTACAACGCTTAGAATTACCCTATCGTGTCATGGCTTTATGCACTGCAGATATAGGATTTTGTTCAGCTAAAACCTATGATTTAGAAGTATGGTTGCCGGCACAAAATTGCTATCGCGAAATTTCTTCTTGTTCTAATATGGAAGCCTTTCAAGCGCGTCGTATGCAAGCGCGGTTTCGTAATCGTGAAACGGGTAAACCGGAATTAGTGCATACTTTGAATGGCTCTGGTTTAGCAGTAGGGCGGACCTTGATTGCGATTATGGAAAATTATCAAGATGAAAATGGACATATTCATATTCCGAAAGTATTGCAGTCGTATATGAATGGTTTGACGGTGATTAAATAGAGATATATGTGAATCTAAAGTCGAAACGTGAGATAAGCGGGATCTACCCCCTCTCCCGCGCTGGGAGTTTTGTTATTGTAATGATATCATCTCGCGGGAGAGGGGGTAGATCGAGGTGAAATT
>CBFGYT010000193.1:0-3514 GCA_965653065.1 uncultured bacterium
ATTGATTCGTACTGCGATTGAAAATGGCGGCTCTGCACTCTTAGCTGATATTCAATTGAAAGGCCCGTGAAAATAAAAAATCACCGACTAATACGCTGGCTTCATTGCCCCAAATACTATTGGCAGTACTTTGACCGCGGCGTAAGTCGGAATCGTCTACCACATCATCGTGCAATAACGTGGCGGTATGAATGAATTCAATAATAGCGGCTAATAAAATATGCGCATCGCCGCGATAGCCTAGGGCTTTCGCCATGAGCAATAACACCATAGGGCGAATACGTTTGCCGCCACTGGCGACGATATGTTGGCTTAAAGTATCAATCAAGGGAATATCCGCAGCGAGATTGGAGAAAATAAGTTGGTTGACACGCTCCATATCTTCTGTGACGTGGCTACGAATGGCATCTAAGGACATAGTCAACCTCTTTTCTTTATTTTTACTAGAAGGCATCATACCATAAAATTAAGAATAACGACGCATATATATGCGAATCTAAAGTTGAAACGCGAGATAAGCGAGATCTACCTTCTTGTGGTTGAAATGTGAGATAAGCGAGATCTATCCCCTCTCCCGCGCTAGGAGTTTTGCTATTATAATGATACCATCTCGCGGGAGAGGGTTAGGGAGAGGGAGTAGATCGAGAGCAATACGCTACGAAAAACTATAAAATGTATGACTTATCCCTTGCATCTTAGCGCATAATATCGTACTATAAGCAGCTATTTTTCAGCCTATTTACGACCTATTTTGGGCATTTATTGGCTGTTAATGATTAAAATATGTGCAAATTTGCCAAGTTTTTGGAGTATTATTATGTATGCGGTTATCGTTACCGGTGGGAAACAGTATCCCGTCACTAAAGATCAAGTTCTTTTTATAGAAAAATTGCCCGAAGCTGAAGGGGGCGTGGTTGAATTTAATGAAGTTTTACTGGTCAATACCGGCAAAGAAGTCAAAATTGGCAAGCCAACAGTACAAGGCAGCAAAGTCACGGCAACCGTCGTTGAACATGGCCGCGGTAAAAAAATAAATATTATTAAATTTAAACGCCGTACCACTTATCTGAAAAGACAAGGGCACAGACAAGGCTATACCAAAGTTAAAATTACAGACATTATCGTCTAATTTGGAGAGAACAAATGGCACACAAAAAAGCAGGTGGTAGTACCCGTAATGGTCGCGATTCACAGCCTAAATACCTAGGATTGAAAAAAGCCGGTGGCGAATTAGTTGCCTCAGGCAATATTATCATTCGTCAACGCGGTACTAAATATCATGCCGGTTGGAATGTGGGTGTAGGTAAAGATTACACGCTATATGCATTAGTACCTGGCCGCGTGCAGTTTGAAGTACGTGGTGCGTTGCAACGTCAATACGTCAGCGTTATTCCTGAAGAAACTGTAGCGTAGTTATTTATTCTGATTTCGCATTTTGAAGTGTAGTGGGTAACTGTGCCTAATACACTTCGAAATGTGCCGTAGTGTTATTATCGCCAATCACAAAAGCTGCATAATTTCCCTGATGGATCACTTCAAATTGCGTATGGTCATATGTTTCTAGCCATTCTTTGGGAGCGTGCGCTTTTTTACTATCAGACCATTTAAATTCATAACCATACAATATACCACCGCGCTCTTCTAACCAATCAATTTCTTGTTTATCCCACGTGCGCCAAAAATAATTATTGGCTATGATTCTGTGATACTGCTGTTTCTTCACGCGCTCTATTACTAAAAAGTTTTCCCATAGTTGACCTATATCATTACGTAGTGATAAAGAGTTAAAATTTGCGATTAAAGTATTTCTGACGCCTAAATCATAAAAATAGTATTTACTTTTTTTAGTGATTTCTTTACGGAGATTACGGCTAAAACCGCGTAAATTGTAAAGCACAAAAGATTTCTCTAGTAAATCCAGATAGCGCGCAACCGTTTTGGCATCAATCACTAATTTTTGTGCTAATTCACTATAGGAAACTTCACTGCCAATTTGAAAAGCCAATAAACGCAGTAAATCTAACAATATTTTTGGGCTTTTGACTCTATCCAAGGCTAAAATATCTCGTAATAAATAGGATTGAGTTAATTCAGTAATTTTATCGCGCTTATCCTCTTCATTATTGCAGGTGATTATTTCTGGATAACTGCCATAGCGAAGATAGAGGGGAAGTTTCTCTTTTAATTCAGCAATATTATGGTACTGCCGCAATTCAATTTGTGAAATAGGATAGAGTGTTATTGTAATTTTTCTTCCTGTTAAGGGCTCACCTACTTGTCCTGCCAACTCGAATGAAGAGGATCCTGTCGCGATAATGTGTATGCCAGGAATTTGATCAACCATAATTTTGAAAATTTCACCAATATTGGGAATTTTTTGTGCTTCATCGATGGCAATTAAATCGTAGCCATGGGCATATTCGCGTAAGGTATTAAAATCGGCTTGTTGCAACAATTCTCGTAACATGACATTGTCGCCTGAGTCTAATTTATATTTTAAAGAAGTATGTTGTAGATAATGTTGTAATAAAGTGGTCTTTCCTACTTGCCTAGGACCATAGATCAATAATACTTTATTAGGATGGATATAGCTCTCTAACTTATTGTAATATCGTATAATTTCTGGCATGACCTGTCTCGAAAATATAATTATAAGGATAGTATATCCTAGAAATAATAGTATTTCAAGGAATATAATTCCTGTAAATTTTAGGCGCTCGCGTTATAAACTTATGAAGCATGGCTATCGCCAATCACATTCCAGCAAATGATCATTGACCATACCTGTGGCCTGCATAAAAGCGTATACCGTCGTTGGTCCTATAAATTGAAATCCAGCTTGTTTTAATTTCTTAGACAGACTCTCAGCTTCGGGGGTAACCGCGGGAATTTGGCTAATATCACGCCACTTATTTTGTAGCGGTTTATCTTCCATATGTGCCCACAGCCATTGATGAAAAGGTTGTATTTTAATTAATGCCAAATACGCTTTGGCATTGGCAATAGTCGCTAAAATTTTGCGTTGATTGCGGATGATATCGGCATTACTTAATAGCGAAGCCACTTTCTTATCGCTATAACGCGCCATTTTAGCCGCATCAAAGCCGTCAAAGGCTTTACGAAAAGCTTCGCGTTTATACAGGATAGTGCGCCAACTCAAGCCCGCTTGGAAGGTTTCTAAAATCAAAAATTCAAATAAGCGATGGTCATCATATAGAGGTTTTCCCCATTCTTCATCGTGATAGCGGATATAGAGCGGATCGTCACCACACCAAGGACAGCGCATAGTTATACTCCTTGAAAGATGTTTTTTTGTGTCAGTCTTTGTGAAGTATATACTGAATGTCCTTCAAGATGTGAAGTTAAGTCTGTTTTGCTGGAGAGATTGTCTATAAGGAAGGGTAGCAGCTTCGTGGCAGGTTGTTTTCTCATTCTATAAACCGCTGATCCTACGCTCCCCGTTCTCTTTTCGGGTCGTCGTCATTCGCCATCCCTGGCTCAAGACGACTCATTT
>CBFGYT010000194.1:0-3486 GCA_965653065.1 uncultured bacterium
AAGTCACCCCGGAAGTCACCCCGGAAGTCACCCCGGAAGTCACCCCGGAAGTCACTCCGGAAGTTCATCGACTATTACAAATTTTAGAAGGTGAATTATCACGTAAACAACTTCAAAAAAAACTTAATTTGAAAGATAACGAGCATTTTCGCAAAACTTACTTATTACCAGCTTTACATCTTGAATTAATTGAAATGATTTTACCGCATAAACCACGTAGCCGTCATCAGCGCTATCGCTTAACAACTCAGGGGAAGCAACGGATAAATAATTGAAAATCCTCTTCGCTAAAATTTGAATTATCTTCTACTCAAAGTGAATCAATTACACACCAATCCCAATCGCCGCAATAAAATTTGTGTCAGCTCAATCCGCTCTGCATTCGCTTTCTCTAACTGTGGTTTAATTTCTTTTAAATAAGGATCGGCACCATCCAATAGAAATGGATCAAACTCAAAATGCACGCCCGATAAAATAACTTTGCCTTGATGACAAGACATTTCTACAATAGCCGGCAATTGATTGTCATAATACGCCAACACGTGCGTGTTTTTTGTCGCAGCGGTTAATTCAAAATAACAGCCGCCATTATAATACACGGTAGCTTGTGGCAACTGTGGTAATTTTAATTGCAGTGTAACGGCACGAGCACCGATCCTAGTATGATAATCATAGGGCGCAAAAACCGGGCCTATTGATTTTCCCGGGAAAAAAACTAATTCTCGACTCGCCAATACTTCTAATGGCCCGCCTTTATCAAATTCAACATAATTCGTTCCATAATAGCCACCGGCGCAAAGACCTAAATAAGCGCCTCCCATGGCCACATAATTGCGAATATGTTGATTGCCTATGCCTTGTAATTTTCTTTGAAACATCACATCAGAACCGCCGGGCATAATAAATAATGCTGCACGACGTATCCACTCGCCCTGTTTGGCTTCAGCGGCATTAATATGCGACACAACGTAATTTGCCATTAATAACTTAGAAAACGTCGTTATGGTTTGCTGTTGACTGTTTTCATCGACACCACTGTCTTGATAAATATAAACGTCCTTTTTAGGCAAAGCATTGTTCGACATCTTTTATAATCCTAAAGAAGCATAAGCGACGATCACTCCGGCTAAAGCACCACAACAATGCCCTTCCCACGATACTTTTTCTTCTGCAGGAAATAAACTCAATGCCAAGCCGCCTAAGTAATACAACATCACCGCGCATAAGATCACACTGGTTATCGAAGGATATCGCCACGCATAAGTTAAAATATACGCCCAATATCCCATGATAACGCCACTTGCGCCGATATGAATGGCTTTACGCCCCACCAACCACACGAATACGCCCGAGAGCACCACAATCCACAAACTCACTGTCATGAAATGCACAGGCCCTAGCATCGATAATAAAAAAGCGGTCAACAGAAATAATGGAATGCTATTAAATAGCAAATGCTCTGCATTGGCATGAATAAAAGGACTACAAAGAATGCCGGGAATACCTACCCAATGTCGTGGATAAATCCCTAAAAAACGTAATTTACCACCGCTTAACCAATTAATGATGTGAATACACCACAATAATAACAGAATTAATGCTGGTAACTGCATATTGCTTTTAATAGCGGTAATAATTGTCGTTAATGCGTCAGCAATTTCAGTCAATGTCATAAAATTATGCGTGTACCATAAATAACGTGGCTAATACTAATAATACGCCCCACACTATCGGCCAAAAATAAGGAAATTGTTTTTTCGTCAACAACCAATAGCCACCGCTAGGTACTGCGCTCACCACTAATGGCACTAAACTCAAACTCAAGACCCCTACAATAATATGGCCAATGCCACGACCGGCAAATAAAGGCGCTAACAACTCATGCACCCAACGGTAAAAACTCCACAGCAAATCCGTGACTTTTCCTAAATAATTTGCTAATAAAACGACGACTACGATTGCGACTATAAAGATAGCAAATTGTTTCCACGTTTCTTTCATGAGTGATTTCCTTAAATAGTAATAGTAACAGCGTCTTCAACACATTCTGCTGCTGTTTTATTATAAAATTCTACCATACGTTGCCAATGCGCTAACGCCTGTGCTTCTGTTTCATACGCTTTATCCGGGCCAAATCCACATTGGCTACAAATTAATAATTGATGCGATGCTAATTCCGCGCCAGTCCACACGGGCACCGTGCGAAAAGTCATTCGCGAATCACATAATATACAAACTGGCATGACATGGGTCATGTCTCATCCTCCTTATCCATACTCCATCCAAAATATATGAGGTATACGCTTCGCGCTTTGGTTATAGGCTTTGTTGGCAACTTACCATCTCATCCTCATCATACCAGAGTACGTCACTCCTGGGACTTGAGAGCTTGCCGCCTCGCCTAAAACTAAATCGCTATGAGTATATTTTTATCACCTTGCTTAAAATAATGCGCATTTCTTGCGCTCTCTAATGTATTGTAACGTCATATTATACCCTAAAATAGAATTTAAGGAAGCCATTCTAAAGTCCGCTATTACTTAGGCCCTAATGTTCTTCTGTTAAAGCCATGGCCGTTTCTTGATTTCTCAACCGCCTCGGCAACACATTCATCCATCTTTCTGATCCCACCTTCGGCTAGACCCTGCCGTTTATCTGCTTGCTGCTGACTCCACCATCCTTGTTTTGCTCTGCATTCTGCAAGTGCAGGATATCTAACATTAGCACCGCTTACTTTCTTATCAATGATTTCTTCAACATCGTGGTGGGTATAAGATGCAACAAACACGTCTCTTACTCTAGAGCGAAAGGCCAATTCTAATTCATCACGGCCATTAAAATACGCAGGATTCATTCCGGCCAATACGGTAAATCCCGGCGTCCTGGGGGGCTGCTTATTCAAAGCATGTCCCGATAAATAGGCATTCAATTTTTCATTTAACTCTGCCGTCATAAAAGTATTGATTTCATCGGCAAATAAAATAGCACCTTCTTGAAAGGCTTTGTCTATCACCGTGTCCATATTGGCGGCTGTTAGCTGGTAATAAACTTTTTGACCGCTATAATCGTTATTATCTGTTGCTAAGACGAGGTTATAACCACACGCTTGCAGCATAGTCTTGATTAAGGCTGTTTTTCCTGTGCCAGGGTCACCTTCCAGCACAACGCCACTATGACCACCATAAACAGCTGGATGGAGTTTATCTACCTCTAGAGATTGCTTCGCGGCCCATTGTTTAAATTGCTGTATTTTAAGCGCTTCTACAATAGCGAGTTTTGCTTCTTCACGAGAAGAAGTTAAAACATAATCGTTGCTTACATCAGATAAAATGATTTCTTCTATTTTGTTATTTTCTACTAAATGGTCATAACAAGTTAACATACTGTGGCTTTGTAGGGTACGAATATCCCTGTTGGCTATTGCGGGCTGTTGCAGGAAATCTCTGCTACTTTGTGCAAGCTCTTCTTGTGGATAACTGCAAGAAA
>CBFGYT010000195.1:0-3477 GCA_965653065.1 uncultured bacterium
GATAGTACGAATACGTAAGCCTTTTTTTGATTTCTTCGGCAGTTAATTCACCTTCTTCTAAATATTTTTCCATCAATTCTTCATTGGCTTCTGCAGCCGCTTCCACCATGGCTTCACGCAACTTTTCACATTCTGCTTTCAAATTAGCAGGAATTTCTTTCGCGTCATACTTCATTCCTTTAGAAGCTTCATCCCAATGGATTGCTTCCATACGAATTAAATCGACCACGCCTTCAAAGTTTTCTTCAGCGCCGATTGGACATTGTACTGGCACAGGATTCGCGCCTAAACGATCTTTAATTTGTGCAACCACACGTTGAAAATTCGCACCCGCGCGATCCATCTTGTTCACAAATGCCATACGCGGCACGTTATAACGATTCGCTTGGCGCCATACGGTTTCAGATTGTGGTTCTACGCCACCGACCGCACAAAATACAGCAACAGCACCGTCTAATACACGTAAAGAACGCTCTACTTCAATCGTAAAGTCTACGTGGCCAGGAGTGTCAATGATATTAATACGATGATCCGGATATTGTTTATCCATACCAGACCAATGGCAAGTGGTCGCAGCAGAAGTAATCGTGATACCGCGCTCTCTTTCTTGCTCCATCCAATCCATCACTGCAGCGCCTTCGTGTACTTCCCCCATTTTATAAGATACACCAGTATAAAATAAAACGCGCTCGGTAGTTGTAGTCTTACCAGCATCAATGTGAGCCATAATACCTATGTTTCTGACTCGATCTAACGGGGTTACTCTAGGCACAACAATATCCTCTTACAAAATGTCATTATTTACTAGGGAAACGCATATTTAGCGCATCTTGCGCGTAATCAGGAAATGAAAAATGCTTATTTATGTCCATATAAACTCCGCTTTTCCCTTTCCTGATTACGCACAATCTGCATCTAAATCTGCGCTTCCTTGTTAAGGCATCAACCTGATGACGCCTAATAGTTACTAAAAATTAAAGTTAATTCCAACGATAATGCGCAAAAGCTTGGTTGGCTTTTGCCATACGATGCACATCTTCACGTTTTTTCACAGCTTCGCCACGACCGGCTAATGCATCGACCATTTCTGCTGCTAAACGACGCATCATGCCTTTTTCGGAACGATTACGCGCAGATTGAATGATCCAACGCATCCCTAAAGCTAAACGACGATGCGGTGCAACTTCAATAGGAATTTGGTAAGTAGCACCACCCACTCGACGTGAACGCACTTCTACGGTTGGGCAAACTTGATCTAACACACGATTAAATAACACGACTGTGCCTGCATTGCCGCTATCGCCGCCTTCACCACCGTCTGCGTCACCGCTTCTTTGCTTCTTAGATAATTCATCCAATGCACCATACACAATGCGCTCTGCCAAGGATTTTTTACCACTTAACATCACTACATTGATAAAACGCGCAACCATTTCATCTCCAAACTTTGGATCCGGAGTTACTGGTCTTTTCTCTGCCGCTCTACGTCGCATAATTTAATTTCCTACTAATTTAATTAAACTGTTTCTATATTTCTATATAATCTCTATTTCTCTTTAGGCCGCTTTTCACCATACTTGGATCGACTTTGTTTACGATTCTTCACCCCGGCCGTATCTAAACTACCGCGTACGATATGATAACGCACCCCTGGCAAGTCTTTTACCCGGCCACCGCGGATCAATACCACGGAGTGTTCTTGCAAGTTATGGCCTTCCCCACCGATATAAGCGGTGACTTCGTAGCCACTGGTTAATTTTACCCTAGCCACTTTACGCAAAGCGGAGTTTGGTTTTTTAGGAGTAGTCGTATAAACCCGTGTACACACGCCACGACGTTGTGGACATTGTTTCAAAGCTGGGTTTTTACTCTTGACCCTACGTTTAATACGTTTCGTGCTGGAAGAAGCACGCACCAATTGACTAATTCTTGCCATATATATAAAGCTCCACGCTTAACTTTCATAAAACCATTTTTGAGCAATTTTTACTCTTTAAACATGCCCGCAGGCTTACCTTTTGTTTTTTTGTGCTTTTTTTGGGCTGAATTTAGGGTAGCCGCGAGCGCAAACAGACAAATGAGGCGGGATTGTAATCGAGATTTCATGCTCAGTCAAGGTCTTAAGGCTGTTTTTCAGGAATATTTGCTATTAAAAGATAGATCTTGCCTTTCGAAAGGCCATCGGTATAGACTTATTTCTCTTCAAAATGCGAAGTTCGTTTGGTATATACCAAACGAGCTTGAATATGCGAACATAGATTAGTATTGTCGTGCATTGTCATCCTCGCGCACGCGAGGATCCAGGAATACCCCACGAATTGTGCTACTTTCACTGGATCCCCGCATGCGCGGGGATGACAGCACGTGGATACGATAATACTACTTCGCATCTTGAGGTGCTTCTGGTATATACTAACAAATCAGCAGATCATCAAAACCCTATTCCAAGGAGCGGAAAATATGTCCATAGCAATTGATATAGGATTGGCTTTTATTGAAGGCATTGCGTTAATTTTATCGCCCTGCATTCTACCGATTTTACCTTTAGTGCTTTCCAGTGCATTAGGCGGCGGTAAACAACGCCCCATTGGTATCATCATAGGTTTTATCACGTCTTTTTGTTTATTTGCTTTTTTCTCTCGCTGGATAGTGTTAACGCTGGGCATTGATGTCAATATTATAAAATATGCCTCGCTCGTATTATTGACATTACTTGGCATCACCATGCTATCACCCTACTTATCGGAAAAATTTTCACTATTAACACAACGTTTTGCCGATATCGGTAACCGTTTTTCTGGCCACGAACAAGAAGAAGGATTCTTCTCTGGCGTTGCCATTGGGGTTTTGATCGGTTTGATTTGGACACCCTGCGCCGGGCCTATTTTAGCAGTGGTGCTAGTGCAAGTCATTCGTCAAAAAAGCAATTGGCAAGGCTTTTTAACTTTGCTGGCTTTTTCTATAGGGGCCGGCGTGCCTATGTTATTAATTACGTTACTGGGTAGAAATGTTATGAATCGTTTACAATTTTTTAAACGTCACGCCGATGGGATTCGTCGCATTTTAGGTGCGATTATTTTATTATCCGTCGTATTAATTGCCAGTGGTTTTGACCAACGATTATTAGCCTGGCAAAGTGCCAGTAGCAGCAACAAACAAATAATCAATTCTACTGGTTTAGAAGATGCGCTAGATGCACCTTATCCTGCGCCGGATTTTGTGGGTATTGATACGTGGCTAAATAGCCCGCCTTTAACAATGGCACAATTGAAAGGCAAAGTCGTGCTCATCGATTTTTGGACGTATTCATGCATCAATTGTGTGCGCACACTGCCTTATATCACCGCATGGGATCAACGTTATCGCGATAAAGGCTTAGTCATCATCGGCGTACATTCCCCCGAATTTGAATTTGAAAAAAATGTTGAAATTATCCCAGGTGGCTAAATTGCTATCGACGGCAACAGGGTAGTGAAT
>CBFGYT010000196.1:0-3476 GCA_965653065.1 uncultured bacterium
AGTAGACAGTTAAACTATATATGTATAGTATAGCTGTCTACTTAAAAATTGTAAAGAAACTTTATATTTATAATAAAAACAATGGCTTACATGGTTCTATCGGCAAATGAAATCGCTCAGGATACCCTACATGCATTAAATACAATCCATTCGGCGGTGCAATGCGTGCGGCTTGGCATCTATCGCGCACTGCTAATAAATGTTCTATCCAAGAAATATTTTGATTCCCTAAACCAATCTCTAATAAAACACCCATAATATTGCGCACCATATGATGTAAAAATCCGTCGGCTTCGATTTCAAAAATAAATAAATTATCTTGTCTACGTAACTCACAAAAAGACACTGTGCGAATAGGTGTTTTAGCTTGGCATTCTGCGGCTCTAAAAGAAGAAAAATCATGTTGACCTAATAATAACATCGCCGCTGCCGCCATCGCTTTATCGTCTAAGTCTTGGCAACAGTGCCAACTGACATAAGAGGCTAAAATACCGGGTGCCACCGAGCCAATTTGTAACACATAACAATAGCGCCGACTTTGCGCACTAAAGCGTGCGTGAAAATCGTTAATGACGGGCTTTGCCCAATGCACGCGAATGTGTTTAGGCAAATACGTATTCGTTCCTAATAGCCATGCGCGCTCACTGCGCTCGCTTTGCGTATCAAAATGAATAATTTGACAGGTGGCATGCACGCCTCTATCGGTGCGTCCAGCACAAGATACGGTAATCGGCTCTGCGGCGACACGCGATAATGCCGCTTCTAGTGTTGCTTGCACACTGGCGCACTCTCGCTGTCGTTGCCACCCCCAATAGTGGGAGCCATCGTATTCTAAAGATAGTGCTATGCGCATACAAGGCTCTCGTTTTGTAGTAAAGAAGTATAACGGGTATGTTCCATTTTATATTCTTCTTCTTGAAGGCAGCATCTTGATAAATAAAGATCAATTTGATATTTTTTTGCCATATTATAAATATACTCTTTTACTCTATCATCCAAGATATCACTTTTAAACGAATAGCCACCAAGGAATTCCTGAAGAATAAAGTTCTTAGCTTCTTCATTCAAGCTTTTCCCTATTTTTTCTCCTAAAATAATACCAGTTATCTTAATGAATGGATATCCTCGCAGATCCATTAGTCCACTTTCTTTGCCATTCTTATTAACAATAAGCCTATATTCTTTTTCGTAACTCCATTGTCCATTTTTCACCGCAAATGAATTCTTGGCCAAATACTCTTTGGCCTCAAATGAATCAGGAGAAAAAGAAAAAAATTCACGTTCAAAGACAATAGGTTTTTTCTCTCCGGACTTTAAATATCTTACTCCTGTGAAAATGTATTTTGCATCATCCTCTAGTGAGTGTTGAAATGCCAATATTTCTTTACCTTTCTTAACATTTTGAATATATTCTTCATCAATTTCTTGACCAGTAGCCTTTTTAATTATTTCTTTTATTTGATCCATATCTATTTCGAAAATAACACAATAACCACTATGGTCTTTAGCATAGTGAGCCCACATGGGAATATTATCAGCATCCTCAGTTAAACAGATCACACCATGATTTTTAAATAACTCAGTAGAAACTTCTCTTTTCCCTAAGTTTTGTTTAGCTTCCGATGAGTTTAAGCATTGGATTAACTCTTCAGAACTTAAATTACAGCCCTCACAATACCGCTTCAAAAGATATTCATTTCCCATGACCTCTTCAGCTGAAGCATGTTGAAAAATAAAGTGTGCTTCAAAAGGATCATTGAAATCACATAATTTTGTAAACCATACTTTTTGATTCATATAATTTATAAGCCATGTAAAATGTTCTAAATTCTCTAATCGTTTATAATGATATAGTTTCATCTTTATCCTTATCGATAGTTCATTGTCTAGCGTTTATGTCTTAATATCTATAATTGTACTGTATAATCTGCTATAATGTAATATGAAGTTGATATACAATCGCCAGATAATTATTCGTAACTTCAAAATAAGTAGCATCCCCCAATAGTAACACTAGCATAAACATTTAAGTGATATGCTTTGTTTTGTTGATTCATTCAGCGTGAGGGGTTATAAATGTTCAATAAGTTACCTAACCATCTTAATGATTTATTACAGCACCGTACAATTGAAAGTGAACGTATCGAGTATAAATCAGGATGGAATCCCGACGCAATTATTCGTACATTATGTGCTTTTGCCAATGATTTTGAAAATCTTGGTGGAGGATACATAATCGTTGGGCAGCATTGCGACACACAAGGCCAACCAATATTTCCTCCTATTGGTATACAAAATGAATTACTCGATCAAATTCAACAAGAACTATTAGCTGCTTGTCAATTAATTAAACCAGCTTATTTTCCTGCATCAACTGTGGCTGTAGTAGAAAACCGTCAACTTATCATATTACATGCACCTGGAGGGATGCAGCGCCCATATAAAGCACCTGCTTCAGTTAGTGCGAAATATAAAGCATGGCATTATTATATCCGTCGATATGGCAGTACTGTAGAAGCAAAAGGTGAAGATGAACGGGAATTACTAAACTTAACTGCAAAAATTCCTTTTGATGATCGATACGCACAACAAGCACAAATCACAGACTTATCAAGAGAGTTGATAATTGCATATTTACATAAAGTTAATAGTGCTTTAGCTAATGAAGCAAATAAGCAATCCATAGAAAGCTTAGCTCAGAAAATGAATTTATCAGGCGGCCCAATGGAATTAACTCATCCTAAAAATGTTGGGTTACTGTTCTTCAATGAAAAACCAGATAGATTTTTTCCATACACGCAGATTGATGTAGTCTGGTTCCCTGAAGGCACAAGCGGTAATCGGTTTGAAGAAAAAACATTTAAAGGCCCGTTAGATCGTATGATACATGAAGTATTAGACTATATTCAACGCAATTATTTGCATGAAATTATTCTTAAGCATCCAGATAGGGCTGAAGCTACGCGTGTGTGGAATTTCCCTTACGCCGCGATTGAAGAATCTATCGTTAATGCCGTATATCACCGCTCTTATGAAGAATATGAACCAATTGAAGTACGAATCAGCCATGATGAATTAATTGTTTTGAGTATTCCCGGTCCTGATCGCTCTATTCGTTTAGCAGATTTTAAAGATGGGCATATTATTAGCCGTCGCTATCGCAATCGCCGTATTGGTGAATTCTTAAAAGAGTTAGAATTAACGGAAGGGCGCGCAACTGGTATACCCAAAATCTTCAGGGCTATGTCAGCTAACGGTTCTCCCAAGCCTATATTAGAAACAGATGAAGATCGTTGCACTTATATTATTCGATTACCCGTACATTCAGCTACTCAAAAATCCATTTCTGCAATGACCCCGGAAGTCACCCCGGAAGTCACCCCGAAAGTCACCCCGAAAGTCACCCCGGAAGTCACCCCGGAAGTCACCCCGGAAGTCACCCCGGAAGTCACCCCGGAAGTCACCCCGGAAGTCAC
>CBFGYT010000197.1:0-3469 GCA_965653065.1 uncultured bacterium
AATGCGGCAAAAAAACGACAAGAAGCGTTAGATCATGTATTAATTTTTGCTCCTCCCGGCTTAGGTAAAACCACGTTAGCGCATATTATTGCCTGTGAAATGAATGCGGAATTACGGCAAACTTCTGGCCCGGTATTAGAAAAAGACGGCGATTTAGCGGTGTTATTAACCAATCTCAAACCCCATGATGTGT
Organism: uncultured bacterium; assembly: GCA_965653065.1. Lineage (GTDB taxonomy): Bacteria > Pseudomonadota > Gammaproteobacteria > UBA1113 > UBA1113 > VFKP01. The sequence continues at coordinate 194 of CBFGYT010000197.1, forward strand.
TATTCATCGATGAAATTCATCGTTTAAGTGCGGCGGTGGAAGAAATTTTATATCCGGCGATGGAAGATTATCAATTGGATATTGTGATTGGCGAAGGGCCGGCAGCACGTTCAATTAAATTAGATTTACCACCATTTACTTTGGTGGGCGCTACCACTCGAGCTGGATTACTAACATCGCCGTTACGCGATCGCTTTGGGATAGTCAATCGTTTAGAATTTTATAATCCTACAGAATTATCACAGATATTATTACGCTCAGCCGGTATTTTAAATGTATCCTTAGATGAAAAAGCAGCACATGAAATTGCACGCCGTTCGCGCGGCACGCCGCGAATTGCCAATCGCTTATTGCGCCGTGCGCGCGATTACGCCGAAGTGCGCGGTGATGGACTGATTACACAATTAATTGCCAGTGAAGCGCTGCATTTATTAGAAGTCGATCATAAAGGCTTTGATATTTTAGATCGTAAATTTTTATTTGATCTGTTACATAAATTCAATGGTGGTCCAGTGGGGCTAGATACATTAGCAGCAGCACTAGGCGAAGAGAAGGGTACCATAGAAGATGTGATCGAGCCGTATTTGATTCAACAAGGCTTTATTGTGCGTACTGCACGTGGTCGTATGGCGACAGATTTAGCATATCAGCATTTGGGATTGAAAAATCCGAGTGCTGTGAATATTGATTGATAGAAGGGAAGAGTTATTTCGGTTGCTTCTTGGAAGGTGGCGAGATATTTTAAACGGCACGCGAAATACGAGGTTTAACACAGAACATAAACGTCGTCATTGCGAGCGCTTTGTTGCAATCCAGTGAATAATCCGCAGATCTGAGGGCTATTCCTGGATTGCCGCGTCGCTGCGCTCCTCGCAATGACGGGAGTTAACTCTGCATTTCAAAGAGCCTAAAATGTAAATTATTATAACTTTAATAAAAGGTAATTAAATATGGCAGCATCCCTATTGCGCGAAACAATGTTTAGTCTAGAATTCACAGATTCTACAGATGTTGTATTATCACAAATACAAGAAGAGCAAGACGCACGTCAAGATAGGATTGAAGGGCAAAACAATATATTGCGTGCTTTTGCAAAACTAGCAGATTTTTTATATGGCTTTAAAAGCAAACCTGAAGAGATATCTTTTATTGTTAATGAATTAAAACATTTTAATGAATTATTTTCAATTTTTTTACAAGGAATGTATTATTATGGTGTAACAGGGTTAGAGTTAATTCTGCGCGCAAAGCACAAAGAGCTTATTGAGATGGTATGCGACGATAAGATTACAGATCCTGATGTATTTAGGAAACTGCAAAAAACAATAAATACAATAACCGGTGATACACTATTGCATTTAATTGCAAGATTGCCTCGTGAGTTTAAAGAGGAAAAAGTGAAATTACTAAGGAACTTTACTGAAAAAGAGATAATTGATCACAGAAATCTCTTAGGAAAAACAGCCTTACATAATGCATGCAGGGTTGGCTGCATAGAGGCAGTAACTATTTTCTTACGAATGGGTGCTGACACGGCTATGGTCAACAGAAAGAATGAGACATTGCTGGATCATGCCATTTTGTCTAGAAACATCGAGCTGGCAAATTGTTTGATAAATAACGGTGCGAAAATTATAAGCTCATTGAAAACGCTTGTGCAGATAAGTGGGAAGAGGCGTATTAACTGGGTGATCAACAAGTGTGGTATTGATATTCAAGATGAGCAAGGAAATACATTGCTCTATTATGCTATTCTTTTTCAAAATGATGATATTAAAATTCAGTTATCAGTGGGATCTCCAACGTTAACATTATATAATAAAAATAATGAAGGTTTGTTGCATTGCTCTGCGATGGTGGGTGATGCACTTATGGTAAAATATTTGCTTGTAGAAGGCGTTCCAGTGAATGCGCAAGATGGCGATGGCAACACACCATTGCATATTGCTGCAGCATATGGCCATATTGATATTGTTAAAATTTTACTTAATTATCCTGGCAGTACAATTTTACTAAATAAAGAGGGTAGGCAGCCTATCGATGTGGCCAAGCACTATGAGCAAAATGATGTGGTCTCTATTTTTGAAGAACATGGGCAACATAAATCTGCCATTCCCAAAAGCAGCTTGTCTCAATCCCCCATCACCTTTTCAAATACCTGGAGTTCTTTGCCTGTAATACAAGCTAATAGCAATCGCCAAGCCGCAGATAATCCAGATGGGCCAAGTTCCATAGAGAATAAAGGGAGTGACACCACTGTGCGGCGTAATCATACCTTCTAAAACAACGGGCGTATCTGTAGGCGAACGCGAGGTGATATTTCCTTGATGATCAATGATTGCTGTAATACCACTATTACTGACAAATAACTGTGGCCGCGCCATTTCTATCGAACGCATTTGTGCCATCTGTAAATGTTGTGTTAATGCAATCGAATCACCAAACCAAGAATCGTCGCTGATGGTCACTAATACATTAGCTCTAGGCAAGGATTCGCGCACTAAGCCTGGAAAAATAATTTCATAGCAAATAAACGGCGCAAGATGCACGTTATTTACAACTAAATCTGTGGGTGCTTTAGGGCCAGACGATAAGCTGGAATTAGGCAATTGCCAATACGCCAATAAACCGGATAGCCAGTCTTTTAAAGGTAAATATTCACCAAAGGGCACTAAATGTCTTTTATAATAGATCCCTTGTTGTTGGCCTAATAAAATTAATGCATTGTAAGTATTACCTATATCATCTTCATCGATAATGCCGGTTAATAGGTGACTGTTATGTTGCTGTAAGTTATTGTTGATATAATTTAAGGCGGGCACAACATCACCGATATTAGCTGGAATAGCTGCTTCTGGCCAAATAATTAAATCTTTTTGCCAGTAGGGATCGGTCAAATCAATATAATGTTTGATATTATCGTCTAATAACCCAGGTGTCCATTTCAAGGTTTGCTCGACATCGCCTTGCACTAACGCAACAGAAAGTGACTTAGTATCATCTTGTCCAAATTGAACATGAGACAATGCAAAGCCAAGTCCGTAAATGAATACAACACTCACTAAGAATAAAGCTTTATGAAAAATTTTATTGTTGCGATAGCCAAGGTAGAGTAGACCACTGATAAAAACACACAGAAAAGATAAACCATAAACGCCGAGGATAGGCGCATAACCATTCAGCCAACTCGCCGTTTGGCTATAGCCTAGTGATAACCAGGGAAAACCACTGCCTATGATAGCGCGGATCCCTTCTAATAAAGTCCATACAGCAGGA